>DAIMZU010000141.1:0-6752 GCA_036733845.1 Ramlibacter sp. | reverse complement strand
GCAACGAGAGCGTCGGCGCCAAGGTGATCCAGGTCTCGCTCGACCACTACAGCCACCGGGGCTGGAGCATGGACCACCAGGGCCTGCCGCCGGTGGACGTGTTCATGCCGGTGGAGCCGGACGTCGCCGTGCCCCTTCTCTGCGCTGCCTGCACCGAGCGCCCTTCGGCCCTCCAGGCCCCGAAGAGCCCGATGGCCATGCCCCCGGTTCCGCAAGACGGGACGATCAGCATCGCGATGGTCGCCGACGCCCTGCGCCGGGCCGCGGGCACGCAGCCCATCACCCTGATCCGTGTGCCACTGGGCTGGAGCGGCGAGATGGGCCACTTCCGCGATCCGCTGGACTACCTGGGCATGGACGGCGGCGCCGGCATCGGCTCCGGGCCGGGCATGGCCGTCGGCGCCGCGCTGGCGCTGCGTGGAACCGACCGACTGCCCGTGCTGATGACCGGCGACGGCGACTACCTGATGGGCATGACAGCACTGTGGACCGCCGCCAATGCTGGCGTTCCCCTGCTTACCATCGTCTGCAACAACCGGTCGTTCTTCAACGACGAGCTGCACCAGGAGCGGGTGGCCCGCGATCGCGACCGCCCGGTGCAGAACCGGTGGATCGGGCAGCGCATCGGAGATCCGGACCCCGATCTGGCCGCGCTCGCGCGCGGGCTCGGGCTGCAGGGCCTCGGACCGACGGACAGCCCGTCGGAGCTCGACGAGGTCCTGGCCCGCGCCGTCGCTGCGGTGCGCGATGGAGCGACCGTCGTCGTCGACGTGCACGTCACGCCGGGCTACAGCGCCGCGATGGCCTCCGGCATGACCCGCTCCCATGAAGACCAGGAAGGAGCCCAGCCATGACAGCGGCCCCCATCGTCCTGCCGGACAGCGGCGACCTGAGCCCCTACGTCCAGCGCGTCCTGCCCCGGTCGAGCGGGCTCTTTTGGGACGGCCGCTGGCAGGAGGGAGCGGGCCAGGCGATCGCGACCTTCAACCCGTCCACGGGCGAGCGTCTGGCCGACGTGACCTCGGCGGGTTCGGCGGAGGTCGACGCCGCGGTCGCCTCGGCGAAGGCCGCCTTCCCGGCCTGGGCCGAGACCCCGCCCCTGCAGCGCGCGGCGCTGCTGCGGGAGGCCGCGCGCCGCGTGCGGCTGCATTCGCGGGAACTGGCGCTGCTGGACGCCGCCAACTGCGGCAATCCCGTGCGCGCCATGCAGATGGACGCGGAGATCGCGGCCACCCAGCTGGACTATTTCGCGGGGCTGGTGCTCGAGATCAAGGGCGAGACCATCCCGACCGCGAACGGCGCGCTGAACTACACGCTCAGGGAGCCGCTCGGCCCCGTCGCACGGATCTTCCCGTTCAACCACCCGTTCATGTTCGCGGCAGGCAAGATCGCCGCGCCGCTCGCGGCGGGCAACACGGTCATCCTCAAGCCGCCGGAACAGGCGCCGCTGTCGACCATCCGGCTGATGGAGATCCTGGACGGCCTGTTCCCCCCGGGGGTGCTGAACTGCATCGCTGGCGGACGCGAGACGGGTGCCGCGCTGTCCGCGCACCCGGATGTGGCCGCCGTCGCGCTTATCGGAAGCGTCGGCGCCGGCAAGGCCGTGCTGCGGTCCGCCGCGGACACGATGAAGCGCACCTTGCTGGAGCTGGGCGGCAAGAACGCGATGGTCATCTATCCCGACGCGGACCTGCGCAGCGCGGTGGAGGGGGCCGTGCGCGGCATGAACTTCACGTGGTGCGGGCAGTCGTGCGGCTCCACGAGCCGCCTGTACGTGCACCGATCCCTGCACGACGAGTTCATGCAGCGCGTGACGCAGGAGCTCGCGCGCAAACACCGGCCCGGCATCGCGACCCATCTGGACACGACCATGGGCGCAATGGCGAGCCGCGCCCAGTACGACCGCACGCTGCACTACATCCAGGCCGGCATCGACGAGGGGGCCACGCTGCTGACCGGTGGCCGCACGGCGCGCGACGCGCAACTAAAGGACGGGCTGTTCATCGAGCCCACCATCTTCACGGGCGTGCGGCCCGACATGCGGATCGCACGCGAAGAGATCTTCGGCCCCGTGCTCTCGGTGTTTTCCTGGGACGACGAGGACCGGATGCTGGCCGAGGTCAATGGCACGGAGCTCGGGCTGACGGCCTCGGTGTGGACCACGAGCCTGAACACCGGCCTGCGTGCCGCGAAGCGGATCCAGTCGGGCTACGTGTGGGTCAACGAGTGTTCGGTGCACATCCCCGGCGCGCCGTTCGGCGGCTACAAGCAGTCCGGCGTCGGCAGGGAGGAATGCAAGGAGGAGCTGCTGGAGTTCACGCAGCTGAAGAACGTCAACGTGAAGCTCGGCTAGGGATCATGGTCGCTCGATAGGTGGTCAAGAGGATCGTCTCCGGCATCGTGGATCGCGCGCTTGCGTGCTCCGAGCAACACGCGATGAGTGTCCCCAACCGCAATCCGTAGGGACACGGGCCTTCCTTCGCCTACCGAGCGATCATCATGTCCAGGGCCCGGCCGGCCGGAACCCTCAAGGAGCTCGCGCCTGCGGGGCGCTGGCTCCGACACGTCCTTCCACCGCGGTGCCTGGCCCCCGTAGCCCCTGTCCAACATGCGGGCTCACTGCCACCCGAGCGCACTTGCGCAACGCCTCGGGCGATCACTCCTGCGAGGAGCCAGCCAGGTCGTTCCTCGACCCCATCGACGCGAACCAGGGTGCGACCAAGGCCTTTGCCTTCATCGAGCCCGCGCAGGTGTTCCGCCATGCGCGGAAACGGGACAAGGCCCAAGACAAGCGCCTCCTGTGCCGCACGCCCTCGGCGTGCCGTACGCCATCGACATCTGCGGCATGCCGACGCAACACAGCGCCTCGAGGTCTGGAGCCAGGGCGTCGCCAAGCCAACGCTCAGCGAGGAGGTGGGGGGCTGTCGCGGCGGTTGGACGGCGCACAACAGGGTTCGCCCCAGCTTTCCTATTGTTAGTCGATTAACAATAATGCGCCGAACTGGGTCGGCCGCGCTGCGCCGTCCTCGCCAGTCGTCCCAGCGACCGCCCGGCGGTGCCAGAGTCGATGCCAATTCCACAGAGGACCAGGAGACAAGATGAACAACACGCCCCCCGCATCCCGCCGGAAGTTCTTCCGCACCAGCGCTGGCATGGGTGCCATCCTAGCCGCCGCCAGCACCGGCGCGTCCGGTGCCAGCGCGCGCGCCCACGCTGCCGTGCGGGTGCGCAACGGCTTTGTGGCCGATCCTTCGACCTACTACGAGGTTCTGGAGCCGGTCGCGAAGACCCGCAAACCGCCCATGGTGATGATCCACGGCGGGGCGCACACCGGCTCCTGCTACATGGCGACCGCCGACGGCCGCCCGGGCTGGGCGCCCTTCTTCGCGGCCCAGGGCTACCAGGTGGTGGTGCCCGACTGGGCAGGCACCGGTCGCAGCGGCTACATCCCCTACGACGAGCTGTCGGGCGAGACGGTGGTGAAGGGCCTTGGCAAGGTGCTGGCCACGCTGGACCGCCCGGCGATCGTCATGACGCATTCGATGTCGGGCCCCTTCGGCTGGAAGCTGCTCGAACTCTTCGGCGACCGCATCGTCTCCCTGGTGGCAATCGCACCTGGCGGGCCGGCCAACGTTAGCGCGCCGACCGAGTTCCTGTCCAGCACGCCGGACCACGTGGAAGTCCGCTTGGCGCCCGGCGCTCCGGTGCTCAAGCTCAGCCGCAAGCTACCCTTCGTTGCCGAACCGGGCTGGGCCACCAAGAAGCTGGTCGGCAGCAGCACGCGCTTCCCGCGCGAGTATCTGGACAGCTACCTGGCCAGCCTCACCGTCATTCCGCCCCGGTTGCTGCTGGAGCGAGTGAACTATGAGAACAGCGCGCCCCGCGTGACCGACCCCTCGGGCTACAAGGGCAAGCGCGTGGCCCTGGTCATGGGCACCAATGACGCGGACCACACGGCCGCCATCGACAAGCCCATCGTCGACTGGCTGAACGACATCGGGGCGCGCGCGGAATTCATTCCGCTGGGCGACCGGGGCATCCAGGGCAACGGCCACATGATGATGATGGAGAGCAACAGCGACCAGTTGGCAGCCGGTATTGCGGCCTGGCTGCAGACCGGCAAGTTCACCGCCTCGGCGTCCTAGCACCTCCGGACAGCGCTCGGGCCGACGCCGCCGCGATCCAGTGGCGCAGGCTGTTAAGGCAGGCCAGGTCAGTGTCGCGCGGCAGGGCTTCCACCCGCACCATGCCCTCTTCCAACCGCCCCTCGCGCAGCGCCACTGCGCGGACGCACCGTTTGGCAGGCCGCAGCGCAACTGCGGCGTGGCCATCGCCCATCATCGGGGACTGCTCCCTGGAAAGAGAAGACGCACGAGTTCGCAGCGGCAGGCCGGCCGCCGCTAGCCCGCAATGCCCGGCGTCCAGTCCGCTCTCGCAGAGGACCGCCTCTCGGCTCTGAGCGACACAGGGCGGCGCGAGCGACCCGCACGTGCCTCGCCACGCTCATGGGCGGGGGACGTAACGGGCGCGCGGCCGCCAAAGGCCGGTCACGCTGCGCTGCTCCTCCACATGCGCAGCCCAGCCGGCCATGCGCGCCACCAGGAAGAAGACCGCAGCCGACCAGACGGGAAGCCGGAGCGCCCGCACCAGGCAGACGACGGCGAACTCATGCCTGGGATGGTCCGCGAGATTCTCCTGCGCCCACCCGACGAAATCGGTCACCTGTCGCATGTTGAAGGAGTCGTCGGCCAGCTCCGCGGCGATGGCGAGCAGGTGCCTCGCGCGCGGGTCGCCGCCCATGTAGAGCGGATGCGTGAAGCCCGGGATCCGCTGCGCCCGCTGGTGCAGCCGCAGGGCCTTGTCACGCAGCGCTGTCGCGGACGGTCTTGCGGTGAGGAAGCGGTCCACGACCGCATAGTGCCCGGCGATCTCGGTGCCGGCGCTTGCGCAGATGCCCACGGCGATACAGTCGAAAAGGTTCGCGCCTCCCGAGGCCGCCGCGCGGACGGCCAGGGTGCCGGGCGGCAGTTCGTGGTCAGCGAGAAGCACGAGCAGCGCGTTCACCGCCCGGATCCGCGCGGGCGTGGTCTCGCACCCGAAGGAGCGGATCAGCGTCGATGCGATCGATTCGGAGCGATCCGGCAGCGTCAGCGCTCTGGCCGGGCCGACACATCCCAGCGCTTGCGCCACCGCACAGATCAGCAGGCGCGCCTCTTGCGCGACACCCGCGTCCTGGGCACCGCCGCCCGACATCCGGCGGGTGCGCTCCAACTGGAGAGCCAGCATCGCAAGCGACCCGTACACGCGGTGAGGATCAGCGCCGTGCAGGATCCGCAAACCGGCTTCGCGTGCCAGTGCCTGGTCGCGCGGCGGGATTCTCCAGGCGCTGGCCCTGTCGACATCGAGCGGAGCACCCCACAGCAGCTCGCAGACACGCTCGAACGGAACGCCCTGCCGCGCGAGGTCGCTGGCCAGGTAGCCCCGGTACGCAGGACCCGCCTCGGTGATTTCCGTGATACCGCTGCTGACGATGGGTGGCCCATGGTCCATCGCACCGGCCGCCGCCGCAGCATGGCCCGCGCGGGCGGCCGCGCGCGCGACCACCCGTTCGATGTCCGAGCGGCTGTACAGGTGCGCCTTGGTTCCGGGCTGGGGCACGCTGCGGATGGCCCCCCTGCTCACATAGGCGTAGAGCGTCTGCGGGCGGACGCCCAGAAGGGCAAGACTGGCCTTCGCATCCAGGAAATCCGGCTGCCGGCCCGACGTGGGATCGGGGCATGTGCTCATGTGGGCTCCGCGCGATTCCGGCGTTCGCCGGCACGGAAATCCCGAAACCGCGCTATGTCTCCGTAGGCCTAATCATTAGGTATCTAATTATCTCACAGGCTGCCGGGCAGGAGGCGGCGGCACCGGACAGGCGGTTCCGGCGTGCGTTCCATGGGGCATCCATGCCTCTCGCCCGTGGTGCGCGGGGCCCGCGACGCGGCACTGCCGAAGCGCCGGCGCGAACGTCGCGCTCCCGGGCGGTCCGCGAGCGCCGCAGCGGATGCCTTCGGCGATGGCGGCAACCACCGGTGGCCCCCAGACGCGGCCCGATGCGGCACGGTTTCGCCCGGGCGCACTGCGCTATGGCGGGCCCGATGCATCTGAGGGATGGGCAGAGCGTGGCGGCGCCCCGAGGCGCAGTTCGCTTCCACGACGTCGCACCCAGGGCGCGGCCAGCGTCAACGCGAGCTACGTTCTTGCGGATGACTGGGCGGCCGGCGCGCGCTTCGGATCATCCTGGATGCATTCGTCGCTCGCCAGGTTGTCGATGATCTTCAGCAGCGAGCGCCGCACGATGCTGATGTGGGCATCCGTCAGGGATCTGATGGCGAGCGCGTTGACCTCCTCGGCCAAGGGCACGAGCTTCGCCTTGAGGCGCTTGCCCGCCGGCGTCAGGAACACGTAGATGCTCTTGCGGTTGTCGGGACGCTGCTTTCGCAGGACATACCCGAGTTCCTCCATGGCCTTGAGGGCGATCGCCGTGGTGGGCGCCATCACACCGGCCTCCGCGCTCAACTCGGCCTGGGTGAGCCCGTCCTTCTCCCAGAGAATCCGCAGGAATGTCCAATGGCCGAGCTGGACGTCGTGGCGCGCGAGACGGGTCTGCAGCGATCGCAGGAAGGAACGCGTCGCGTCCTTTACCAGATGCGCCAAACGGTCGTCGGGAACGCCCTCATGCCAGTGCTGCAGCATACGGCTCGCTACCT
>DAIMZU010000140.1:0-6759 GCA_036733845.1 Ramlibacter sp. | reverse complement strand
CGCCCGGCGCGGCCGGTTTCCTGATAATAGGCCTCGATCGATTTGGGCAGGCCCGCGTGTATCACGAAGCGGACGTCGGGCTTGTCGATGCCCATGCCGAAGGCGATCGTGGCGACCATGACGATGCCGTCCTCGCGCAGGAAGCGGTCCTGGTGGCGCTGCCGCAGGTCGGCGGGCAGCCCGGCGTGGTACGGCAGTGCGCTGATGCCGTGCTCCTGCAGCGTCTGCGCGGTTTCCTCGACCCTCTTTCGCGACTGGCAGTAGACGATGCCGGCCTCGCCGCCATGCTCGGCTTCGATGAAGCGCAGAAGCTGCGTGGTGGCGTCGCGCTTTTCGACGATGGCATAGGAGATGTTGGGCCGGTCGAAGCTGCTGACGAACTGACGGGCCTGCTCGAGTTGCAGCCGCTCGACGATGTCCTGGCGCGTGAGGGCGTCGGCGGTGGCGGTGAGCGCGATGCGCGGCACGCCGGCGAAGCGTTCGTGAAGCACCGCGAGCGCGCGGTACTCGGGCCGGAAGTCGTGGCCCCACTGGCTGACGCAATGGGCCTCGTCGATGGCGAACAGGGACAGCAGCCCGCGCTCGTGAAGCGATTCGAGCTGCGCGAGGAAGCGCGGCGTGGTCACGCGTTCAGGGGCGGCGTACAGCAGGGTGAGATCGCCGCGCAGCAGCCGCCGCTCGAGTGCGGACGCTTCCTCGCCCGTGAGCGTGGAGTTGAGGAAGGCGGCGTCGACGCCGGCTTCATGCAGGGCGCCGACCTGGTCGTGCATGAGCGCGATCAGGGGCGAGACCACCACCGCCACCCCCTGCCCGGCCCGGCGCCGCACGATGGCGGGCACCTGGTAGCACAGCGACTTGCCGCCCCCGGTGGGCATCAGCACCAGGGCGTCGCCGCCGGCGCACACATGGTCGATGATGCCGGCCTGGGGGCCGCGGAACTGGTCGTAGCCGAAGACTTCGCGCAGGACGGAGAGCGCGGGTGGGACGGAGGTGGGCAAGATGCACCGATTGTCCCTCAGCCGAAGTCGCTGACGGCCGCCGTGCGTCGGCATTAAGCCGCACTTCCTACAATTGCACGATGACTGCTATCGCCTACACCCGCGGCCAGGGGCTCGCGGACCTGCTGGAACACCGCATCGCCATCATCGATGGCGCCATGGGCACCATGATCCAGCGCTTCCGCCTGACCGAAGCACAGGTGCGGGGCGAGCGCTTCGCCGGGCATGGCAAGGACCTTCGCAACAACGGCGAGCTCCTGAGCCTGACGCGACCTGACGTGATCCGCGACATCCACGAGGGATTCCTCGCGGCAGGCGCCGACATCATCGAGACCAACACCTTCGGCGCGACCTCGATCGCCCAGGACGACTACGAGCTCGGGCCCCTCGCGCGAGAGCTCAACCTGGCTTCGGCGCGCATCGCTCGCGACGCCGCCGACCGCTTCTCCACTCCGGAGCATCCCCGCTTCGTGGCGGGCGCGCTCGGCCCCACGCCGCGAACCGCGAGCATCAGCCCCGACGTGAACGACCCCGGCGCGCGCAATGTCGACTTCGAGCAGCTTCGCGCCGCATACTTCGAGCAGGTCCAGGCCCTGGCCGAAGGCGGCGTCGACCTGCTGCTGGTCGAGACCATCTTCGACACGCTCAATGCCAAGGCCGCGCTGTTCGCGATCGACGAGTGGTTCGAGCAGTCGGGCGAGCGGCTGCCCCTGCTGGTCAGCGGCACGGTGACGGACGCCTCCGGCCGCATCCTGAGCGGGCAGACCGTGACGGCGTTCTGGCACAGCATCCGCCATGCGCAGCCCCTGGCCGTGGGGCTCAACTGCGCCCTGGGCGCCGCGCTGATGCGCCCGTACATCCAGGAGCTCGCCAAGGTGGCGCCGGACACCTACATCAGCTGCTATCCGAACGCGGGCCTGCCCAACCCCATGAGCGAGACGGGCTTCGACGAAACGCCGGAGGTGACCGCGCGCCTGCTCGGCGACTTCGCGCGGGAAGGACTGGTCAACATCGTCGGGGGATGCTGCGGAACGACCCCCCAGCACATCGGTGCGATCCGCGACGCCATGGCACCGCAGGCGCGCCGCAGCGTGCAGCGGCGGTATTTCCGCACCAGCGACTAAGGGGCCACGCCGCAATCGTCGTCATCCCCGCGAAGGCGGGGACCCAGGAGCGCAGTGCAGCCGGGGGAGAAGTTGGCGTGCGTGGGTCCCCGCTTCCGCGGGGATGACGGGATCCGCAGCGAACCGGCCCACCAGCGCGTGGATGCGCTCCGGCGGGAGGCGGTTGTAGATGAAGTCGTCGGTCCAGCGCAGGGAGGCGAACCGGACCGCCTGCTGCGTGATGCGGGCGACGTGAAGTTCGCGGTCAGGGGTTTCGTGCGGCAGCAGGGCCCGCGCGGCCCGCTCGATGGCCTGCCGCGAATCCAGTGACGCGCCCGCGTCATGCAGGCGTTGCCGTGCCACCTGGATGTTCTCCAGCACTTCCTGGGCAGCGGCTCGCGGATTGCGGCTGACGAGCGTGCGCGGCAGGAACTTCTTTTCGGGGCCGTCGATGCTGCGGTAGTGGTCCTTGAGCGCCGCCAGGACTTCGGTGTCCGTAGCGGGGGCCGTGCGACGGCCTCCGCCGATCAGGTGCAGTTCGGCGAGTGCGGAGCGAACGCGGCTGGCCAGGCCGCTGGCAGGCTGCGGGCGCGGCATGAGTTCGCCATCGCCGGCGCGCACCAGGCATTCAGCCCCTTGGTTGGCAATGGATTCGACGGTTTCGGGCCTCAGCCATGCGCTTGGCCGTGGCAGCGGCGGCGTGCCCAGGTACATGCCCTCGACCTTAAAGGGCGCCCTGCCGTCGCGTCAATCGCAAATCTTCAATTCGGGGCGTTTGCGGGGCGGGTCGTCAGCCTGGATAAGGTCAGGTCGATCGCGTCTTCGAGTGCGCGCAGGCCAGCCGCCTGCCGCGTGGCGTCGCCCTGCAGGCAGGCGCCTGCCTCGCGCGCGGCCTCGGCGAGCGGTGCTGCTCCGAGCGTTCGCGCCGTGCGCTCGAGCGTATCCAGCAGCCGATCCGCTTCGGTGTGCTCGATGCTGTGCAGCAGCGTGGGCAGCCGGTCCCGGGTGCCGCGCAGGCTCTCCTCGAAGCTGGGCAGCAGGCGCTCGTACAGTGCAGCGTCTCCGCCCAGTCCTTGGATGGCCGCCTGGCGATCGAGGATCCGGCAGCTGTCGATACCCTCGTGGGCCTGGTCGTCAGCGGCAGCGTGAACCAGCGCAGAAGCCTCCAGCAGCACCAGTTCCGGCTGCAGTGCCGGATCGGCGCGCCGGGTGTGGCGCAGCACCACCTGGACCAGCTGGTCGATGTCGAAAGGCTTGCCCACGTGGTCATTCATGCCAGCGGAAAGACACTCGACCCGGTCGGCTTCCATGGCATTGGCCGTGATCGCGATGACAGGAAGCCGCCAGTTTCCGCTGGCGCGGATCGCACGGGTGGCAGCATGCCCGTCCATGACCGGCATCAGGACATCCATGAGCACGGCGTCAAAGTGGCTGGGGTCGGCGAGTACGCGGTCGAGACCTTCGCGGCCATCGCTGGCCACCTCGACCTCCGCGCCCTGCTTGCGCAGCAGTTCGCCCGCAACTTCCTGGTTGATGATGTTGTCTTCCACCAGCAGCAGCTTCAGCCCGGCGAGCGGGTGCTGCGGCTTGCGCGCCTTCGCTGCGCTGCGGGCGACGCCCTCCGGGGCGAGCGGCACGGTGAGCTCGAACCAGAAGCGGCTGCCTTCGCCCGGCGCGCTGGCCACCTGCAGTTCGGTGTCCATCAGCGCCAGCAGCTTGCGCGAGATCGCCAGCCCGAGGCCTGTGCCGCCAAAGCGGGCGGCTGTGTCGCCGTCGGCCTGCGTGAAGTCGTCGAAGATGCGCCCGAGCGAGCCGGACGCGATGCCGATGCCGGTGTCCGACAGGCTGACCTCGAGGCGCACCTGCTCGCCCTGGCGCTCGAGCAGCACGATGCGCAGCGTGACCCTTCCGCGCTCCGTGAACTTGATGGCGTTGCCGCCCAGGTTGATCAGGACCTGCCGCAGGCGCAGTTCGTCGCCATACAACCAGCGCGGCACGGCAGGGTCGATGTCGAACTGCAGTGTCACCGGTTTTTCGCCGACGTTGCCGGCCAGGACCACCCCCAGGTCCTGTACGACGTCGTCGATGCAGAAGACCTGCCGGCTCAATGTCATCTTCCCCGCCTCGATCTTGGACAGGTCCAGGATGTCGTTGAGCAGCGACAGCAGCGATCGCGCTGCGCGCTCGGCCTTGGCCGCGTGGTCCTGCTGGCGCGTGTCCAGGTCGGTGCCGCGCAGCAGGGCCAGCATGCCGAGCACCGCGTTGAGCGGTGTGCGGATCTCGTGGCTCATGCTGGAGAGGAACCGGCTCTTGGCCTGGCTCGCCTCCAGGGCGGTGTCGCGGGCCCGCCGCAGCTCGGTCACGTCCATGCCCAGCACGAAGAAACCCTTGACCGCAGCGCCATCGAAGTCGGGCAGGTAATGCATCTGCCAATAGCTCTCGCGGCCGCGCGAATCGCGCATGCGGTGCTCGAAGTACTGGGGCTGGCCGGCCAGCACCGCCTCCACGTGCGGCACCAGCTCCGCGTACAGCGCATCGCCATAGATCTGCGGCGACAGGTAGGCGCCCACCAGTTCCTCGGAGCTGCGGCCGAACACCTCGCAGAAGCGCCGGTTGACGAAGCGGCAGCGACGCCGCGCGTCCCAGTAAGACACCCGGGCGGGAAGGTTGTCGGTGATGACGCGCATCAGGCGCTCGCCTTCCTGCATGCGCAACTCGGCCACCTTGCGCCGGCTGATGTCGGTGGCCACGCAGATGAAGCCGATCAGCCCGCCCGAGGCGTCACGCATCGGCTGGAGCTCGGCGTCGGTCCAGAAGTGGGACCCGTCGGGGCGCTGGTTGGCCATTTCGATCCGGCGCGCCTGGCGCCGGGCGATCGCGTCCTCGAAGGCGGCACGGGCGTGCGGGTCGATGCCGACGACCTGGGGCAGTTCGGCGGCAGGCCGGCCTGTGCAGTCGCGGGCAGGCAGCCCGGTCAGGCGCTCGAAACCCTGGTTCGCCCAGGTGATGCGCCCCTGCGGATCCAGCCCGAACACCGCGCTGGAGGTGCGCTCGACCACCGCCGCCATGCGTTGCAGGTCGGACACCATGCCCTCGGCCAGCCGCTCGGCCTGCTCGCGCGAGGACAGCAGAGACCACAGCGCGCGGGAGACCAGGATACTCAGCGTGAGCCCACCCAGGGCCACGATGGCCGCCAGGCGCCCGACCGACGCGGCGTCCAGGCCCTGGCGCGTTGCCAGGTACACCACCAGGGCCGGCGTCGCGGTCAGCGCCAGCCCGCAGGCGAGCACGGCCAGGCCGGCCAGGGGCGCGCTGACGCGCCGCCGGCGCCAGCCAGCGAACCAGTCGAGCCGCAGCGAGGGGGGATTCTTCACTTCAGGAAATGGGGTGCAGGCGGTAGAATACCCTGACTCCCAAGGAGCGTTGCAGCGGGCGGCCACCGGCACCCGTCAGGCTTGGGACATTTTTAACGGCGCTCACCTCGTAGAACGGCGATTTCCGCCAATCTGACCCGCAGGTGAGACATGCAGCCGCACCAACCTTCGTCATCTTCCTTCGCGCCCGCGGTCCCGCCGCCGTTGCGCCTTGCCGGCCTCGAGCCCGTTTCCATCGGGGCTGAAAGCCTGTTCGTCAACATCGGCGAGCGCACCAACGTCACCGGCTCGCGGGCATTCGCGCGCATGATCCTCGCCGGCGAGTTCGAGCAGGCGCTGGCCGTGGCCCGCCAGCAGGTCGAGAACGGTGCCCAGGTGATCGACATCAACATGGACGAGGCCATGCTCGACAGCCGTGCGGCCATGGTGCGCTTCCTCCAGCTGATCGCCAGCGAACCCGACATCGCGCGCGTGCCGATCATGATCGACAGCTCCAAGTGGGACGTCATCGAGGCCGGGTTGCGCTGCGTGCAGGGCAAGGGAATCGTGAACTCGATCAGCCTCAAGGAAGGCGAGGCCGAGTTCCGTCGGCAGGCCCGGCTGGTGCGGCGCTACGGTGCGGCGGCCGTGGTCATGGCCTTCGACGAGCAGGGCCAGGCCGACACCTTCCAGCGCAAAATCCAGATCTGCGAGCGCGCCTACCGGCTGCTGGTGGACGAGGTGGGTTTTCCGCCCGAGGACATCATCTTCGACCCCAATGTCTTCGCGATCGCCACCGGCATCGAGGACCATGACAACTACGCGGTCGACTTCATCCAGGCCACCCGCTGGATCAAGCAGAACCTGCCGGGGGCCAAGGTCTCGGGCGGCGTCTCGAACGTCAGCTTCTCGTTCCGCGGCAACGACCCGGTGCGCGAGGCCATCCACACCGTGTTCCTGTACCACGCCATCCAGGCGGGCATGGACATGGGCATCGTCAACGCCGGAATGGTCGGCGTGTACGACGAGGTCGAGCCCGTCCTGCGCGAACGGGTCGAGGACGTGGTCCTCAATCGGCGGCCCGACGCCGGCGAGCGGCTGGTCGAGATCGCCGAGCAGGCCAAGGGTGCCGCGCGCGACGACTCGCTGCGCAACGAGTGGCGCAACGCTCCCGTCGCCCAGCGCCTGTCCCATGCGCTGGTGCATGGAAACACCGAGTTCATCGTCCCGGACACCGAGGAGGCCTGGCAGGCGGTTCGCGCCGCGGGCGGGCGGCCGCTGCACGTGATCGAAGGGCCGCTGATG
>DAIMZU010000139.1:0-6771 GCA_036733845.1 Ramlibacter sp. | reverse complement strand
CCGTCATTGTTTTTCTCCTGGTCTTGGGGGTTGGTAACTGGGTACGTTGAGTTCGCGCACGACGATGCGGTTCCCGTCGACGCGGACAACTTCGATCGGGCGGCCGGCGTCGATCATCTCGCCATCGGAGACCACGTCCAGCCGGTGGCCGTCGATGTCGGCGATGCCCGAGGGCCGCAGCACCGAGTGCGCGACGCCGCGGCGGCCCAGCCACTGCAGGTCTTCGGGCGGAGGCGATGCCCAGCCATGGCCAGCGTCGAGCTGGGTGTCCAGGATCAGCCGCCGCCCGCCGGGCAGGTGGGTGAGGAAGCGCAATGCAAGCAGGCTCAGCCCGATGGCGACGAGCACCGAGAACACCAGCCGCACCGCCACCAGCGTGATCAGCTGCGCGGTGTTGCCTTCGCCGGTCATGCCCATGACCAGGCCGGCGACCAGCGCGGCGATGCCGAGCAGGCCGGCGATGCCGAACCCGGGTATGACCAGGACTTCGATGGCGAGCAGCACCAGCCCGCCCAGCACGAGCAGGGCTTCTTCCATGCCCGCAAGCTGCGCCAGCCAATGCCCCCACAGCACCAGTCCGAGGCTGGCGAGGCCCAGCGCGCCGGGGAAGCCGAAGCCGGGGGTGCGAATCTCGATGATGATGCCCAGCATGGCCACGGTGACCAGCAGCGACGCCACCAGGGGCTGGGTCAGCACCCGCACCACGTTCTCGGCCCAGTTGGGTTGCGTCTGGCGCAGTTCCGCGCCGGCGAGGCCGGCGCGCTCGAGCACCTGCTGCAGGTTGTCGGCGCGGAAGTCGGCGACCTTCAGGCGCAGTGCTTCGTCGGTGGTGAGCGTCAGCAGCTTGCCCTTGTCGACGACGTCGGCGACCTGCACGTCCGCGTCGACCATGGCCTCGGCCAGCAGGGGCGGTCGGTTGCGCGCCTCGGCCGTGGCCCGGAATTCCTTGCGCACATAGGAGACGGTTTTTTCCTCGACCGGGATGGCGCCGCCCCCCGAGCCGCTGACCTGCACCGGCGTGGCCGCACCGAGGGTGCCGCCGCCACCCATGGCGATGGTGTGGCTGGCGAGGCTGATGAGCGCGCCGGCCGAGATGGCGCGCTTGTTCACGAACGCGATGGTGCGGACCTCGCTCTCGAGCAGCGCGTCGCGCATCTGCACCGCGGCGTCGACCCGGCCGCCGAAGGTGTTGATGTCGAGGATGACGGCGGCCGCGTGCTGGCTGCGCGCCTCGTCGAGCACCCGCTTCAGGTAGGGGGCCTGGCCCAGGTCGATGGTGCCTTCGATCGAGACGACGTAGACCACGGGCCGCACCCCGCCGCCGGCTGGGGCGGGCTGGGCAACCGCGGGGCCGCCCCCGACGTGCAGCAGCACGCCGGCCAGCAGCATCAGCAGGTAGAAGGCAAGTCGCAGGCGCATGGCCCGAGTCTATGCGGCCCTGTGACTTCCTGCGCGGCTTTCCTGCCGCGATGCCCCCGGGTCAGGCGGGATGGGCTGGCAAGGAGCGTGCGAACGCCAGCCAGGCGTCAGCGAACTCGTCGGGCCGCTCGAAGGCGGATTGGTGTCCGGCGTCCAGGCTGACCTGCCGCGCGCCGGGGATGGCGTCGGCGATCTGCTGCGACAACGCGGGCGGCGTGGCCTCGTCGCGTGCCCCCGCGACCACCAGCGTCGGAACGCGGATGCGCGGCAGCAGGTCGAGTTGCGCCAGATCGCGTACCGCGCCGGCCCCCCCGATGTAGCCCTCGGGCGACGTGCCCAGCAGGATGGCGCGCATGCGTGCGACGGCTTGCGGCTGCGATTCCAGGAAGCCCGGCGTGAACCAGCGCTGCAGCGTGCCGTCGGCCAGCGAGGCGACGCCGGATTGCCGCACCAGCTCGATGCGGGACTGCCAGGCCTCGGGGTGCGGCTGCGCCGCGGCGGTGTTGGCCAGGGTGAGCGACAGCAGGCGCTCGCCGTGGAATGCGGCCACCCGTTGCGCCAGCATGCCGCCCAGCGAGGTGCCCGCCAGGTGGGCCCGCTCCACGCCCAGTGCGTCGAGCAGCGCCACGATGTCGTCGGCCAGGGCCTGCATGCCCCAGGGCGGCGGCGGGCAGCCGCTGGCGCCGTGTCCGCGCAGGTCGTTGCGCAGTACGCGGTAGTCCCGCGCGAGCCGAGCCACCACCGGGTCCCAGGCGCGGTGGTCGGCGAGCAGTCCGTGCACCAGCACGACGACCGGCGCGTCGGCCGGGCCGTCGATGCGAAAGGCGTGTTCGGCGTCGCCAAGCCGCAGGCGCGTGACAGGGGATTCGGCGGTGGGGGTCATCGAAGGGATCCTCAGGCTTCTCGAGCTTCTCAGGCGGCGGCCAGGGCGGTCCGGTGGCCGGTCGCGATGGCGGCGTTCAGGCGCGGCATGACCTCCTCGGCCATCAGCTGCATCGAGCGCCGCCCGAGGGCCGGGTCGATCCAGTCGTGGCAGGCGTAGAGCAGGGTGCCGAAGTCGCCGACGTGCTCGCGGAACGCGAGCAACTGCTCGACCACGCTGTCGACGGTGCCGGCAATCACCAGCCGCTCGCACAGGTACTCCGGCGTGATCTCGCTGTCCGGCTGGGCGGGATCGTGCTTGAACAGGTTGGAGCGGCCACCGCCCACGAGCTTGCGCGAGAGCTGCCTGAAGTAGAAGTGGTAGGGCCCCTCGGCACCGCGGCCATACCGCTGGGCGGTGGCCTCGTCGTCGGCGACGAAGATGGACTTGGCCACGCGCCACTCGGCGGGCGAGGGCTTCGCGCCGACGGCTTCGCGGCCTTCCACGTACTTGGGCCAGTGGGACTTGACCCACTGCGGCAGCAGGAAGTTGGCCGAGATCGGTTGCCATCCGCGTTTGGCCATTTCGGTGACGCCCGCCGAGAACGGCGCAACCGCGGTGCCGACGATCTGCGGATGCGGCTTCTGGAAGGGCTTGAGGATCAGGCCCTGGCCGATCTCGGGGATCGCCGTCTGCCGCGTGGACACCTTGAAGTACTCGCCCTGCAGGTCGAGCGGCCCGTCGGCTTCCCAGATCTTGAGCACCATGTCGATGCACTCGACGAACATCGCGTTGCGGTTCTTCTGGTAGTTGCCGAAGACTTCCGCGTCGGACATCAGGCCGCCGGGGCTGATGCCCATGATGAAGCGGCCTTGCAGGATGTGGTCCAGCATGGCCACCTGGGCGGCGACGGCGGCCGGGTGGCTGTTGGGCATGTTGATCGTGCCGCTGCCCAGCACGATGTTCTTCGTCTCGTGCGCGACGGACGCGAGGAACATGAGGCAGGAGGTCACGTTTTCCGCCAGGTCGGTGACGTGCTCTCCGACGAATGCCTCGCAGTAGCCGAGCCGGTCGGCCAGCAGGATGGCCTCCCGGTCTTCGGCAAGGGTCTCGGTGGCGTTGCGGCCCGGCGGGTGCAGGGGCATCATGAACATGCCGAGTTTCATGGGGGTCTCCAGGTTGCGGTGTCTCTTGGAAGCTTCAGTGGGGCGCCGGCGACGCCCCGGCGGCCGGGGCGGTGGGCGGGCTGGAGTGGATGCGCCGCGCGAGCGTCGCCGCGCATTCGCGCAGGCCGCGCACCAGGCGCCCCTCGTCGCTGATGTCCAGCCGGCCGGTGGCGCCGATGGCGGTGAGCGCCAGGACCATCGCGCCGTCGCCGTCGAAGACCGGCACGCTCAGGGCGCTGATGCTCGTGCCGTACAACTCGGTGAAGCTGTCGGTGCCCACCAGGCGCACGATTCCGGCCGCGCGGATCTGCGCCAGCCGCTGCGCGAGCCGCCCGGAGTCCGGCAGCGCCTCCTGCGGATCCGCTTCAAGCTCTGCATCGACGAAAGGCGCGGTGTGCTTGCGCGGCAGCCAGGCTGCGAAGGCGAGGCCGGTGGCCGAACTCAGCACTGGCAGCACCAGTCCGGTACGCAGGTTGTCGCTGACCGGCTGCGACGACTCCTCCCAGCGCACGATGGTCGGCCCGTGATTGCCCCACACCCCCAGGCCCAGGGTTTCGTCGAGCTCGTCCGAAAGATCGACCAGGGCACGGGTGGCCAGGCGCACTGCTTTCAGCCGCGCGATGTTGGCCGTGGGCGCATCCGCCGGGGCCGGTCCCATGTCGTGCGGCTGCGCCACCAGGTAGCGCCCGCCGCCGAACACCAGCGGCGGCCGCTGCGCGGCGCGGCGGATGCGCTCGACTTCCCCGATGTAGACCACGTGGTCACCGCCGGGATAGCAGTGCACCTTGCGGCACTCGAGGTGCGCGGCGCAGCCGGCGATGAGCGGAACACCGCCCAGGCCGGCCTCCACCGCGGTGCCGGCGAACTTGTCGGCGCCGCCGCGCGCGAAGCGGTTGGACAGGTCCACCTGGTCGTCGGCCAGGATGTTGACCGCGAAGCGCCCGGATGCGTTGAACACGGGATGGCTGGGCGCCGTGAGCGCCTGGCTCCACAGCACCAGCGGCGGATCCAGCGACACCGAGCTGAAGGAGTTGACGGTCATGCCGTGGGGCCGCCCCTGCGCGTCGACCGTCGTGATGACCGTCACCCCCGTGACAAAGGAGCCCAGCACCTGGCGCAGCTCCCGGCTGTCGAAGCTGCGCGGCGGCGCGGAAGTCATCCCTCGACCTTTTCGATCTCGCCGGACCGGGCCGAGCGGAACACGGCCTCCAGGGCGCTGACGTTGGCGATCATCTGCTCGCGCGGGACCGGATAGTCGGCCCGGCCGAGTGCCGCATCGGCGAAGGCCTCGAGGTTGTGTAGCACCGCGGGCGCCGGAGCGATGTCGCGCGATTGCGCGCGCTGGCCGCGCAGGCAGGTGGTGAGTGTCCAGCCCTCGGGCGCCTCGGGGTGCGTCTTGTCGCGCACCTCGGCCCAGCCATGGGAGCCGTACACCGCGAAGCGGCCCGCGAAAGGCGTGGCCAGGATGGCGGTGATCAGCGCATGGCCGCCTCCGCGGAAACGCACCATCGCGGCGAGCGTGTCGCCGTTGGTCAACTGGCTTCCGAGTTGCTGGACGCTGCACAGCACCGACTCGGCTGGCCCGAACACGCCCACCGACAGGTCCAGCAGGTGGATGCCCGTGGCCGTCATGGGGCCCGCGGGGGCCTCCTTGCCGGACAGGCGCCAGTTGTCCGCCGGAAGCGACAGGAACTTGTCCTGGCTGAAGTTGGCCTCGACCTGCAGCGGACGGCCGAGCGCGCCTTCGCGCAGCAGCCGCATGACCTCGAGCACCGGCGGCTCGAAGCGTTTTTCATGGCCGACCGCCAGCGCCACGCCGGCACGCTCGACCGCATCAACGGCGCGCAGCACGTCCGCGCGTGACATCGACAGCGGCTTTTCGCAGAACACATGCCGGCCGGCGTTCGCGCAGGCGACGATCTGGTCGGTGTGCAGCGTGTGGGGCGTGCACAGCACCACGCCCTGTACCGCGGGATCGGCCAGCACCTCGTCGAGCGTCTGGGAAAACGCGATGCCCCGCTCGCTGGCGAAGGAAGCGCTGGCCGGATTGACGTCGGCCACGCGGACGACGCGCAGGCGATCGCTGGTGCGTGCCTGGTCGGTGATGATGCGGCCCCACCACCCGAGGCCGACGACGGCGATCTGCAACATGGTCAGGTCTTCCTTTCAGAACTTGATTTTCAGCAGGCGCGCGGCGTTGCCGCCGGCGATCAGGTCGCGGTCGGCCTTGGGCAGGCGCTTGACCTGCGCGAGCATGCCCAGCGGGTCCTCGTCACCCATGTCGTACGGGTAGTCTGTGCCCAGGACCACGTGGTCGGCGCCGAAGCGCTCGATCAGGCGCCGCAGCATCTCGGGGTCGTGGGTGATGGTGTCGAAGTAGAACTTCTCGAGGTAGGAAGAAGGCTTGCGCTTGATGACCGTGCGGCAGTCCTTGCGCGCGCGCCAGGCGTGGTCCATGCGTGCCCAGTAGTGCGCGACAAAGCCGCCGCCGTGCGCCACCAGCACCTTCAGCCGCGGGTAACGGGCCATGACACCGTCGAAGATCAGGTGCGACACGGCCACCGTGGATTCCAGCGGGTTGCCGATCACATTGTTGAAGTAATGGTTGGTGAGGCGGTCCGCCTGCGTGTAGCCCAGCGGGTGCATGAAGATCACCACCCCCAGCTGCTCGCAGCGGGCGAAGAACTTCTCGAGGCCGAGTTCCGGATCGGTGAGGTTGCGGCCATTGACGTTCGTGCAGATCTCGACACCGCGCATGCCCAGGTGCTTGACGCAGTACTCCAGCTCGCGCACCGCGAGTTCGGCATCCTGCAGCGGGACCGTGCCCAGTCCGACGAAACGGCCTGGATGGTCGGCGACGAGTTGCGCGATGCCTTCATTGACGTCGCGCGACAGTTCTGCGCCCAGGCCCGGTTCGGTGAAATAGAAGAAGTGATAAGGGGCAGGGCAGACGGCCTGGATGTCGACGCCCATGCGGTCCATGTCGGCCAGGCGTTCGGTGACGCCGGTGAGCTTGGGCGCGCGCGTCTTCATCTGCTGCACGTTGGTCTCGCGCGTGAGCTCGTTGGCGAAGACGGCGGTCGGGTCATGCGCGGCCGCGTTCAGGTGCGCCGTCTTCTCGTTGACCTTGGGGTTGAGGTAGTGGCAGTGCAGGTCCACCACGCGGGTCTTGCCGCTGCGCGGGCTGCGCGCGACGGCGGTCGTGGCGCTCGTGGCCTTGGCGGCCGGCGCCCGCGCCGCGGCGGATCGGCGGCCGTGGTGGTGGCTCGGGTCGGTGCAGTCGGGCGTGCAGGTGTAGAGCATGGGTCTCCTGGGGTTCCGGCG
>DAIMZU010000138.1:0-6773 GCA_036733845.1 Ramlibacter sp. | reverse complement strand
GCCTTGACCAGGCTGAACCACTCCCAGGGATGGCCGACACAGAATTTGAAGCCCACCGGCTTGCCGCCGGAGAGCTCGCGCAGGCGCTCGATGAATCCCATCATCTCCAGTGGCGTGCCGAACGCGGTGTGCCCCGCGGGCGACACGCAATCCACGCCTTCGAGTACTGCGCGGGCGCGTGCGATCTCGGGCGTGACCTTGGCGGCCGGCAGGATGCCGCCATGGCCCGGCTTGGCGCCCTGGCTCAGCTTGATCTCGACCATGCGAACCTGCGGGTCACAGGCCGCGCTGGCGAAGCGTTCCGCATCGAACCGGCCCTGCGCGTCGCGGCAGCCGAAGTAGCCCGAGCCGATCTCCCAGATCAGATCGCCGCCGTGCACGCGGTGGTGTTCGGAGATGCCGCCTTCGCCCGTGTCGTGCGCGAAGCCGCCCTGTCGTGCTCCGGCGTTGAGCGCCAGGATCGCATTCGCCGAGAGCGATCCGAAGCTCATGGCGGAGATGTTGAACACGCTGGCGCGGTAGGGCTGCCGGCGGCCGGCCCCGATGTCGAGACGAAAGTCGTGGGTGTCCAGCTCGGTCGGGGCGAGCGAGTGGTTGATCCACTCGTGGCCCTGCCGCATCACGTCCAGCTGCGTGCCGAAAGGCCGCTTGTCGGCGGCACCCTTGGCCCGCTGGTACACCAGCGAGCGCTGCGCACGCGAGAAGGGAGCGGCTTCGGTGTCGCTTTCGATGAAGTACTGGCGCATCTCGGGCCGGATCGCCTCGAGCAGGAAGCGCAGGTGACCGATGACCGGGTAGTTGCGCAGGATGGCGTGGCGGGGCTGCGCAAGGTCGCGCAGGCCGAGGATCACCAGTGCCGCAAAAACCCCGGCCGCCACCAGTGCCACCGCGCTGCCGGTGGCCAGCAGCGCCACGCCGCTCGCGCCCAGGCCCAGGACACAGGTGCCCATCCCGGCCAGCCGCCACGGCGCCTGTGCGCGCATGGGGGTGGAACGCGCCGATGTCTCGCGGAAACCCAGGCTGCTCATCGTGCCCTCCTCGACAGATCGAATGGATGGGCTGCAGGGTAAACGGAAAACCGCGATATGGGAACTGTCGTATTAGTTTTCGCGCCCTCAGGCCGGATGCGCGCCGATCCGCGTGAGCAGGCCCTGCAGGGCGTGCTGCACCGCGGCATCCCGCACGGCCGCGCGGTCGCCGTCGAAACGGCGGGACTCGCTGGCCAGTTGGCCGGCCACCATGAAGCCGAACCACACCGTGCCCACGGGCTTGTCGACGCTGCCACCGCCCGGGCCGGCAATGCCGGTCACGGCCACGCTCACCTGCGCCTGCGCGTGCCGCACCGCCCCGTGCGCCATGGCCCGGGCGACGATGGCACTGACGGCGCCGTGGGTTGCGATCGCCTCTGGCGGCACGCCGAGCAGTTCGACCTTGGCTTCGTTCGAATAGGTGACGAAGCCGCGCTCGTACCAGTCGCTGGAGCCTGGCAGGTCGGTGCAGGCCGCCGCGATGAGTCCGCCGGTGCAGCTTTCGGCGGTGGCGAGCCGCCAGCCTCGTTCGCGCAGCAAGGCGCCGAGGGTGGCGCACAGTGCCGCGGTGCCCGTCATGCGAACCTCCAGACCGCGATCACGAGCAGGGTGCAGGCGGCGGCGACGACGTCGTCGAACAGGACGCCCAGTCCGCCGCGCCAGCCCGGCCCGTGGAAGAGCCGATCCGCCCACCCGACCGGCCCCGGCTTGACCGCATCGAAAAAGCGGAAGAGCAGGAAAGCGCCCACCTGGGCGAGGAACCCGGCAGGCGCGATGAGCCACAGCACCATCCAGAAGGCGACGATCTCGTCCCAGACCACGTTTCGGGGGTCATGGCTGCGCAGGGCACGGGCGGTTCGGGCGCAGGCCCACCAGCCGACGGCCAGGCCGCCCAGGACCACCGCCCCCAGCGCCGGGTGCGAGAGCCACGACTGCAGCACCAGAAAGCTCAGCCAGCCCCACAGCGTGCCGGCGGTGCCCGGGGCGATGGGTGACAGGCCGACGCCGAAGCCCAGCGCAATCGCGTGGGCGGGATGCGAGAACACGAAGCGGACGGTCGGCCGAACGGGAGGAAGCGTGCCGGCTTCGAGAGTGGCGCCATGGATCATGGCCGTCATGGTACGCGGGCGCCGCACGGCCGAACGCGTCAGCGGCAGCGGCCGTGGAGCTTTCGGAAGGCGCGGGGCTCCATGGCATCGGCGCGACCCCACAGCCCGCGTCCGGCCGCCCGGGCCCGGGCCTGCTGCGCAGCGTAGGGGCCTGCGCCCCGGCCGCCGTAAGACCAGGCGTGGCCCTGGGCCACCATCCAGGCGTTCACATCCGGCTGGCCGTCCGTGGCGACCTGGCGCAGCAGGCGGCCGTAATCGTCGCTGCCGCGGCCATGCAGCAGCACCGTACGCCCGAGCACCTGCGACCGCAGCGCGTCCCGCGCTGCGGGACCGTGCGGCTGGCAGGCCTCGGGGGCGTCTATGCCACGCAGCCGCACCCGCTGCGGCGGGCTGCGTCCGTTCACGCGCACCCAGATCGAGTCGCCGTCGCTGACCGCCGTGACCTGCGCGGGCTGCCCGCGGGAGGTGCCGCCGTGGGCCGACCCCGTCAGCGCCAGCCCCAGTGCCAGGAGCAGCCCAGGGAGGATGCCAGCTCGCGCACTCACCATGGCGCGTCAGGCAAAGTGATCGAAGGACGACTGCCGCAGCGCTTGCGCGGGTGTGTTCCCGTCCTGCAGGCGCAGTCCGGCCTCGGCATCGATGCGCCCGATGCGCGTCACGGCGATGCCGCAGGCGGCAGCGGCGTCCTCGACCTGGCGGCGTCGATCGGCAGGCGCGGTGAAGCACAGCTCGTAGTCGTCGCCACCCGAGAGCACCAGATCCAGCTGTTCGGCCGGCGCGAGCACGGGCGCGGCCGCAATGCACTGGCGCAGGGCCGCGGCGTCGAGCGTGGCGCCGACGCCGGATGCCGCCACGAGGTGCCGAAGGTCCCCGGCGAGGCCGTCGCTGAGGTCGATGGCGGCGCTGGCCACGCCCCGCAGCGCGAGCCCCAGGGTCACCCGCGGCTGCGGCTGCTCCAGCCGCAGCCGCGCGGCCTCGAACGTCGCGGCCGGCACGCCGCTGCGCCCCCGGAATACCTCCAGCGCCAGCCGGGCGTCTCCCAGGCTTCCGCTGGCCCACAGGTCGTCGCCGGCGCGGGCGCCGCTGCGCAGCAGGGCCTGGCCGGCGGGGACTTCGCCGAATACGGTGATGCACACCGACAGCGGACCGCGCGTGGTGTCGCCGCCCACCAGTTCGCAGCCGTGCTCATCGGCCAGCGCGAGCAGGCCAGCGGAAAACCCGGCCAGCCACGGCGAGTCGGGCGCGGGCAGGGACAGGGCGAGGGTGAAGGCCAGCGGGCGCGCGCCGCAGGCGGCGAGGTCGCTCAGGTTCACGGCCAGGCACTTGTGCCCGAGTCGGCGCGGCTCGGCCGTGGACAGGAAATGGCGGCCCTCCAGGAGCAGGTCCGTCGAGACCGCCAGCTGCATGCCCGCCGCCGGTGCCAGCAGCGCACAGTCGTCACCGATGCCCAGCGGACTGCGCCGCACGGGGCGGCGGAAGTATCGGTCGATCAGGTCGAATTCACCCATCGGGAGAGCATAGCCGCGGGGGACACACCTGGTTGCAACATCCGCGCCGCGCCCTGCCCACGCGGCCTCCGCCGACGGCACACTGGAGTCTGCTCAGGGAGACGCCCACGGAACGCACACGTCCATGGACAACGAACACAAAACCCGGACACTCGCGCACCAGCTCGTCGAGATCCTGTCGGTGTATGCCGCCAGCCTCGCCTTGTGGCGCCTCGCGCCCAGCGACGTGGCGCTGTACGAACGCACCCATGCCAACCTCGACCTCGTGCGGGTGCTCGGTGGCAAGGCTTTCCCGGGGCACCGGGACGTGACGGCCGACCTGCTGGCCGCCCACACCGAGCTCAAGCTGCAGCTGCTGCGCCGGCACATGGGCCGGTTGCACCTGCACGGCGCGCCCGACGGTGGCGACGCCGAAATGCAGTTGCAAGGGCTGGTCGAACGCCATGAGGACACCGTCGCCGCGTTGCGGGCGCTGTGCCTGCAGAGCTGCGGTCCCGAGGCCACGGGGGCCAGCCGCCTGGCGGTGCTTCACGGCTGACAAGCCCCCGTCAGCCCGCCTCCCCGCGGAACTTCAAGCCTGCCTGCCGGACCACCTCGGCCAGCAGGCGCTCGCGCTGCTGGATGTTTCGCAGCCAGCGCGCGTCGTTGAGGCCCGCCTGTACGTCCCGCGCCAGCATGTTCACCGCGTCCCCCGCGCCCAGCCGCCGTGCAAAGGGTGCGACCTTGTCGAAGGTCTGCAGCAGGTGCTCGCGCAACGGCAGGTGCGCCCCCGTGCCGGGCTGCACGTACACCGCCTCCAGCCCGAACCGGCAGGCCTGGAAGCGGTTGTAGGTGTAGACCATGTAGTCGTCTTCCTCGGGCATGAAGGGGTGCTCCTCGAGCATCCACGCCGCCAGGGCCTGCACGAAGCCCGCGAGCGCAGCGGCGCGCGCGATCGTCAACGGCGTGTCGAAGACGCGGATCTCGATGGTGCCGTATTCGGGCTTCGGCCGGATGTCCCAGTAGAAGTCCTTCATGCTGCGGACCACCCCGGTGCGGGTGGTCTTGTCGAAGAACTCACCAAAGCGCTTCCAGGTCAGCACGAAGGGTGCCCGCCCCGACATCGGAAACGCGGAGACCGAGTTCAGCCGCGCAGAGTCGAACTGCGTGTCCTGCCCCTGCACGAAGGGCGACGAGGCCGACAGGGCGATGAAGTGCGGGATGTATCGCGACATGCGGTGCAGCATCAGCAGGGCGCCGTCGGGGTCCGGGCAGCCGACGTGCACGTGCTGGCCGAAGACCGTGAACTGCTTGCTGAGGTAGCCGTACAGTTCGGAGAGCTGCCGGAAGCGCGGCTTGTCGTAGATGCGCTGCTCGTGCCAGCGCTGGAACGGGTGGGTGCCGCCGCCCACCACCGCGATGTTGAGCCGGTCGGCCGCGCGCACCAGCGCATCACGCAGCTGTCCCAGCTCGACAAGCACCTGTGCGGCGTCCCGGCACACGCCGGTGGAGACCTCGATCATGCTGGAGGTCATCTCCGGCACGATGTCACCGGGCAGGCGCTCCCGGGATGCCAGCCTCAGCATCTCGTCAGCGTAGGGGGCCAGGTCGTAGTCGTGGGTGTTGACCAGCTGCAGCTCGAGCTCCACGCCCAGGCTCAGGGCGTCCGACCGATTGAACTCGGCCAGCGCCGGAGCCTGGGGCGCACCGGTGCCGGTCACGGCGTGACCCTCGCGATGTCTTCGTTGCGCGAGGCATCGCGCCGGCTCTCGCGCGCCCGGTCCAGCACCAGCGTGGTCAGGATCGCGCCCACGGACTCCATCAGGAGGATGGCCGGCAGCGCAATGCTGGCCACCTGCGGGCCCAGCGTGATCGACGTCGCGACGAACTGCGCGACCAGCAGCAGGGCCACCGACGACAGGGGCGTCATCGCGCCGGCGGTCCAAAGCGCCTGCCGCCAGTGCAGTCCGCTGCCGGCGTTGCCTGCCGTCACGCCGGCGAGTTGCCCCACCGAACGCGCGACGATGAAGGCCAGCACCAGCCCCGCGACGGCGGGGTTCCAGGGCGCCTGTGCAGCGACCACCGACACCAGCACGAAGGTCAGCATCACCAGGGCCGAAGCCGCCGTTCCGAGCTGGCGCGGCCAGGCCCAGGGGCGCTGGTGGGCATGCTTGAGCAGCAGCCCTGCCAGCAGGGCCGACAGCGGCGCGGAGCCCCCGAGGTGCGCCGCCAGCGTGGTGCCTGCCGCCAGCAGGCTCAGCAGCAGGATCGAGGTGTTCTCGCTGGTGGGCGTCATGAAGCGCAGCGCCACACGAATGGCCATGGCCATGAGGCCCGCGAAAAGCACCGAGGCGCCGAGCACCGACGTGATGGGCAGCAAGGTCTCGAGCAGCCCCTCGGTGTTCTGGTGGATGACGCTGGTGCGCGCGCTCACCAGCACCAGGGCGTACAGCGCGCCCAGGGTGGTCAGGGTGATCGCCCGGTCCGTGACCGGCCCGCTGGCGCCGATGTCCAGCGCCACGCGACTGAGCACCGACGGGGCGCCGACCATCGCGATCACGGCCAGGGCCTCCGACAAGGCGCCGCCCAGGCCCATCCAGCGCAGCGTGACATAGACCGAGGCGTAAGCCAGTGCACACCCGAGCAGGCTCTGCACCAGGACCATGGGGTTGCGCCACAGCCATCGCAGCGACGTGCGGCCACCGGCCTCGAACAGCACGATGGAGACGCCCAGTTCCAGCAGGAACAGGCTGATGCCGCCGAGCGGCCAGGTGGCGCCACTGAAGCCAGAGAGTCCGGCCACCGCCCCCACGACCGAGTAGCCGACCACCTTGGGCAGCGCGAGGTGGCGCTGCGCCAGGTGCCCCGCGGCAGCGGCGACCGCCAGCAGCAAGGCCCACTGCACCGTCGGAAGACCCGCCGAAGGCCGCAGCCCGTCCGCCCAGGTGCCCAGGAATTCGAACATTGCGGCCGCCCTCCCTCTGGCGTTTCGTTGTCGATGGCGATGCGTGCGGCGACGGCGCACCACATCGCGACGGGATCAGTGGAGCACGTGGCGCGTTCCGTCGTCCAGCACGAACATCGGAACGTCGACCTCGAACCGGTGCCCGTCCTCGGCCACGCAGAAATAGCTGCCATGCATGGTGCCG
>DAIMZU010000137.1:0-6796 GCA_036733845.1 Ramlibacter sp. | reverse complement strand
ATGATAGGCGGCTCCTGCCGAGGCGGCCACCGTACCAAGGGGAAACGCTCAGCCAATCGGGAAATCGTTCAGGACTGCGCGTCCGCCACCGACTGGCGCCGGGCCTCGGTCCGCCACAGCACCCGAAGCAGGACGACGGCGCACAGACCGGTCAGCAATGCCAGGCCCCAGAAGCCGGTCCGGTAGGTGCCGGTCCACGCCGAGACCGCGCCGAAGATCGGCGGCCCGACCACCACGCCGAAGAAGGTGAACGCGAGCGTGCCCCCGGTGGCCAGGCTGGCCTGGCCGGGCGGCGCCTGCCGCGCCACCTCGGCCAGGTACACGCCATTCCAGCCCACGGCGGATGCGCCGAAAACGACCAGCACCAGGGTGACCAGCGCGGCGGGCATCCAGGGCTGCAGCATTGCCGTGGCTGCCGCCGAGGCGGACATCAGCAGCGCCAGTCCGGCCAGCATCCGCTGGGCCCCCATCCAGCGGTCCGCGATCCAGCCCCAGGTGATCCGCCCGATGACCCCGCCGAGCTGCGCCAGCGACAGGGCCACACCCGCCGCGACCAGGCCATAGGCCATGGCGTCCTCCAGGTAGGTCACCAGGTAGCCGGACAGCGAGTTCTGCGTGAGCGAGAACACGAACGAGCAGGCAGCCAGCAGGCGCAGCACGGGGTGGCGGATGACCAGCCCCAGCGTCCGCGCCAGGTTGCTCAGGGCGAGCGGTGCGGCGGGGTTGCGGTCGGCATCGAGTTCGGCACGCAGGGGCTGCGCCGCGAAGGTGAGGGCCAGGTTCGCCACCGCGACCGCCCACAAGGCAGCCTGCCAGCCCAGCCACAGCGCCAGCCCCGGCGCGACTGCGCCGGCGATCACGCCGCCCAGCGGAACCCCGGTCTGCTTGACCGAGAACACCAGGGACATGCGCTCCGGCGGCGTGGTGCGCGCCAGCAGGTGGGAGCTGGCCGGCGTCATGGGGCCGTAGCCCAGGCCGATCAGGAACGCTCCGGCGGCGACCGCTGGCAGCCAGGTCACCGTGCACAGCACCAGGCCGGCAGTGGCCAGCACCATGCCCGCCTGACTGACCCGGATGGCGCCATACCGCACAACGACGCTGCCGCCGCCCAGGGTGGACAGCGTCGCGCCGACGTACAGGATGGCAATGTAGACGCCCACGAGCGCGGGCGATACGCCAAGGGCGGGAGCGACGGCAGGCGCCAGCACGGGCAGCGTGAGCGCTGCAACCGAGACCAGTGCCTGGATCGACAGCGTGACAGTGAGGGGGACCCAGGATCGAATCATCGACCCCGGATTGTGCACGCCGCCGAGGTGCGGGCGATCAGTTCGCCTTGCGCTGCTCCAGTTCGCGGCGCAGCTCGTCGAGCGCCTGCTTGCCGTTGACGCCGGCCTTGTCGGCGTCCTGCGTCCACTTCACATACAGCGGCTCGGCGGCCTTCTTCCAGGCGTCGAGCTGCGCGGGCGTGATCTTGACGATGGTATGGCCGGCCTGCTTCTCGAGCTTGGCCTGCCCGCCGTCTTCAAGGTCGCCCCAGGCGGCCCCGACGCGGCCTGCCCACTCGTTGCTGCAGTGGTCGTCCATGACCTTCTTCTGCGTGGCCGAGAGGCGGTCATACCAGCCGCGGTTCATGACCCACACGAAGTCGGCCGCGTAGAGGCGCATGTCGCTGTGGAATTTCACCGCCTTGTCGATGCCGAAGCTCACGATGGAATCCCAGGGGAAGGTGATGGCATCGGCCACCCCCTTCTCCAGGGCATCCCGCGCCTCGGGTGCCGACACCTGGACGTTGGTCGCGCCAAGCTGTGACATGAAGGCTGCCACCGTGCCGTTGGCCGACCGGATCTTCATGCCACGCAACTGGCCGGGCTCAGTGATGGGCTTCTTGGCGTGGAAGGTGCCGACGTGCAGATGGGCGAAGCAGAACCGCACGTCTTTCATCTCGGTGGGCGCGTACTTGCGGTACCAGGCATCCAGCGCCGCCGAACCGGGGCCGGGCTTGCTCACGATGAAGGGAAGCTCGCCCGCGGCGATGAGCGGGAAGCGGCCGGCCTGGTAGCCCGGGTTCACCCAGGTGACGTCGGCGATGCCGTCGCGCGCCATGTCGTAGTGATCGGCCGCCTTGCCCAGCTGCTGCGCAGGGAACATGGCCACCTTGATGCTGCCTTTCGAGGCGGCTTCGATGGAGCGCGCCCACGGCTCGAAGCCGGTCTTGGCCAGCGAGTGGGTCGGCGGCAGCCAGTGGGCGAACTTGAGCTCGACGGCTCGTTCCTGGGCGAGCGCCGCGGTGGCGCAGGCGGCCAGCGCAGCGGCGGCAATGAGGCGCAGCGTTGCGCGGGAAGTGGAAGCACTCATGCAGTCTCCTGGAAGATTCGACGGGCCAAGTGCCCGCAAAACCTCCATTCTTGTCCAGGGTGCGGCGCCCGCGCGCCCGTGTTTTCCCGCGCTGCGCAGCGCTAGTGGTGGTTGCGTCGCACGACGGACAGGGCAAACAGCACCGCCGCCAGGGTCAGGCTGCCCACGCCCATCAGGAAGAGCACGCCGGCCGCCTCCTGGACGAAGAACGAAAGGAAACCGATGAAGAGGACCGCGAACAAGGCGGCAAAAAAGGCTGGCACGACAGTTCCTCCGGGAAGTGACTCGCGCCATCAGCGCGAGTGCGTCACGTTCTCGCAACCCCGCGCTCGCGCGAATCAGGGGCGGGCGTAAAGCGCCGTAGGTGCTTGCCGACGGCGGCGAGCGCGTGCCCGTCGGACCGGGCGAGCCGAATCGGATGAGGCCCCGAACTCATCGTCAATAATTCGAAGAGACTTCCCGCCGACACCATGACCGACCGCCTCCGCCGCCCACGTGCACTGGCCGCATCCGTTTCCCTGGCCTTTGCCCTGACCGGCCTGGCTGCCGCGCCCACCGCGTGGGCCGGACGACCGATGGCTACCGAGGACGCGAGCGTCGGCGACGCCGGAACCTGCCAGCTGGAAGCCTGGACGGAGCGCAGCCGCGCCGACCGCAGCCATTGGCTCAAGCCTTCCTGCGTGCCCTTCGGCAGCACCGAATTCGCACTCGGGGCTGCGCGCGTCCGTGACGACGCCGGCGAGCGGTCCAGTCGACTCGAGTGGCACGTGAAGCACCTGCTGCGCGAGACCACCGGGGAGCAGGCCGGCTACGGCCTCTTCCTCGGCGCACTTCGCGACCGGAGTGCGCCAGGCCGGTCGGGGGAGCGCGCCCTCAAGGCCATGGCCACCCTGCCCCTGGACGGCGAGACGCTGGTCATGCACCTGAATGCCGGACTGGTGCGGGAACGCAATGACGGCCAGCGCCGCACCCGCGCACTCTGGAGCGCCGCCCTCGACCGCGAACTCTGGAGCGAAACCCGTGGCTTCGTGGAAGCCTTCGCCACGGGATCGGACCGCCCGGCCTGGCAAGTGGGCGTCCAGCATCAGTTGCTGCCTGGCCGGCTCCAGGTCGACGCCGGTATTGGCAGCGTGGCGGGCCGGTGGCGCGACACCCGCCAGGCCACCGTCGGCCTGGTGTTCTTCACCCCCGCCCTGCTGCGGTAACTCCCGGGGATCTCAGGCCACCCGGCCGTGCCACCAGAGCGACAGGCCGGCGGCCGCCAGCACGAAGACGGCACCCAGCATCGCGAACAGCGCCGTCACCTCGGTCTCGCGTCGCTCGAGCAGCAGCCTGCTTCGCAGGGCCTGGTAGACGACCTTCAGGTCGGCTCCGCCGCCGGCGTGAAAGTACTGTCCCTGGGTCAGGTTGGACACATTCTTGAGAGTGTCCTCGTCCAGCTTGACGCGCATGTGCCAGCCGTTGAACTCGATCGTCATGCCCTCGCGCGTGCCGAATCCGACGGTGAACACCTTGACGCCGCGGCTCGCTGCGAACTGCGCGGCGTCCATCGGTGCGACACCGGTGGTGTTCGCCCCATCGGTCAGCACGACGATGGCGGCCGAGGGATAGGAGCCCGGCGCCACCGCCGGGCCGCCGTCGTGGATCGCCATCGCGGGATTCAACTCACGCCCGTGGAGCACCGGCCGCATGCGGTCGAGGCGGCCCAGGTCGATGCCGGCCTGCGGGAACAGCGTGGCCAACGCCACCATCATCCCGGATCCGATGGCGGTTCCCGGCTGCAGCTGGAACCGGTCGATGGCGGCGACCACATCCTCGCGCCGCTTGGTGGGCGGCTGCACCAGGTGTGCGGTTCCGCCATACGCGACGACGCCGACCCGGATGCCCCGGGGCAGTTCGTTGACGAAGACCTTGGCTGCTTCCTGCGAGGCACTGAGGCGGTTGGGCGAAACGTCGGTTGCCTTCATGCTGGCGGACACGTCCATCACCAGCATGATGGTCTGCTGCTCGGAAGGCAGGCTCACGACCGAGGTCGGTCGGCCCATGGCGAGCACGAGCGAGACCAGGCCCAGCAGGACGAGCGCGGGTGGCAGGTGGCGCCGCCAGGTGGGGCTTCGCCCGACGGCTTGCCGTATCAGGGCGAGGCTGGGCATGTCCACCGCCGAGCGGCGCCTCCTGAGCAGCCAGACGTACCCGAGCAGCAGGGCTGGCAGCAGGACGGCCAGCCAGAGGAACTGTGGCCACAGGAAACTCATTCGCACCTCCCCGGAGCGGCAAGCGGCGCCTTGCGCATCCAGGTCCCGGGACGCGACGAGCCGTCGCTGAATTCTGGCCAGGGCAAACAGCCTCACCCTGTAGCCGGATGGCGCGCGCACGCGTGGGCAAGAGATGACCGATGGCGCAGGCGAGCTGCACTTGGAAGCGTACGTTACGCACAGTGACACTTGTTGCGCTGGCGCGCGTTCCTAGGATGGCCTCTCAACTCCTGGAGACTCCGATGCCAGCCAAACGTCGCCCTCATCACATCGCCGCCGCCCTGGTGGCCCTCGCCCTTTCCGCACAAGTGCCCCTGGCGCAGGCGGATATCGTCGATACCGACGCCCTGGCCACGCCCAGCCAGGTCGAACTCGAGCGCGCCAGGATCCAGTCGTTCATGGACCGCGCCAACGTGAAGGAGCGCTTCCAGGCCCTGGGCGTCGACGGCGTGCTGGCCCGCGACCGCGTCGCAGCGCTCAGCGAAGCCGAAGTACATGCACTGGCCCAGCGCATCGACGGCATGCCCGCCGGTGGCGCCCTCACCACCCAGGACTGGATCCTGATCGGCGTGGTGGCGCTGCTCATCCTGGTCGTGCTCTGACGCCGGTGGCTCCGGGGGGCCTGCGTGCAGGCTGGCGCCGCTGGCTGGCAGCGGTGTGCCTGGCCCTGCTGACCGGCTGCGCAGCGGTCACGAAGCCGGATCCTGGCCGCAGCGTGGCGGGCGTGAACCCGCCGCGCGCGGAACTGGCGGCCGTCCCTTTCTTTCCCGACAACGAGGACCAGTGCGGACCCGCCGCACTGGCCACGGTGCTTCGCAGCGCGGGTATCGACCGCAATCCGGCGCAACTGAAGGAGCAGGTCTACCTGCCCGAGCGCCGCGGCAGCCTGCAGTTCGAGTTGCTCGGCGCCGCCCGGCGTGCCGGCGCGATCCCGTATGTCCTGCGCCCTCTCGCGGGCGACCTGCTGCGCGAAGTGGCGGCCGGGAATCCGGTGGTCGTGCTCCAGGATGTTGGCGGGTTGTTCCGCACGCAGTGGCACTATGCCGTCGTCGTGGGCTACGACCTTGAGCAGCGCGAGGTCACCCTGCGCTCGGGCACATTGCACAGGCTGGTCATGCCGCTGGACGATTTCGACCGGACCTGGGCGAAGTCAAACCGATGGGCCTTCGTGGCGCTGCCGCCAGGGCAACGCGCCGCCACGGCCAACGAGGCCGACTACGTTGCCGCCGCGGCGGACTTTGCGCGGGTCACGCCCGCGCTCGCCGAAAAAGCCTACGGCTCGGTGCTCGAAGCCTGGCCGACGAACCTGTTCGCCCGCCTGGCCCTGGGCAATGCGGCCTACCGCTCACGGCAGCTCGACCAGGCGGAGGCACACTACCGCCGCGCCACGGTCGACCATCCTGAGTCGGCCGACGCCTGGAACAACCTGGCGCAGGCGCTGTTCGAACAAGGGCGCCGGGTGCAGGCCGCCGAGGCCGCGCAGCGGGCGGTGGGCATCGGCGGACCGCGCATGGCGGTGTACGCGCGCACGCTGGCGAGGATCGGGGAAACTGGCGCGGTTGCGCAGCCGAACTGAGGCGGGCGACTCAGGCTTCGAGGTCGCGCTTCATCTGCTCGAACTCGGCATGACTGATTTCGCCGCGGGCATACCGTTCGCGCAGGATCGCCAGGTCCGGCCGCTCGCCCGTGTCGTCCGTCGTGATCCGCGGCGGGGCGGAATCGCGCTGTGCTTGACCGGACTGGACGACCCACAGGCGCACCAGGACAACGAGGCCCACGACCACCAGGGCCCAGAACAGGAGCATCAGGATGATGCCCAGTCCCATCGCCCAACCGCCATGACCCCAGCCATTCCACATCATTCGTAACTCCCCAGTGCGGGGGTGACGATAACGTCTCTGGCATGGCTTGGGCAAGCGAGGGGCTCTACCGATGTGGCCTGCCCGGAGGGAATCGAACCCCCGACCCACGGCTTAGAAGGCCGTTGCTCTATCCAACTGAGCTACGGGCAGCCAGGCGGGATTCTCGCACCGATTGCCGCTCGTACTGCCAGCCCGCGCTGTGCCCTTCACGAGCGCGATGTGTCCGGACAGTCGCGTCCGGCGCAACGCAGCGGGTTCGCAAGCGGCGTCCTCCATGACAAAATGAGCAATCGATAAATTCAACCGGAGACACCTGCCATGAAC
>DAIMZU010000136.1:0-6842 GCA_036733845.1 Ramlibacter sp. | reverse complement strand
CGGTCAATCGCCTGCATGCGACCGGGGGGCGTTATGCGCTGTGCACCATGTGCATCGGCGTGGGGCAGGGGATCGCGCTGGTGCTCGAGCGGGTTTGATCACCCCTTCCGTTTTTTCGGGATGGGCTTCGACCCGCGAAGGATTTCCGTTCGGCGTGAGCCTGTGGGAGTGAGATTACCCGTACGGACGTGGATTCCTTGTCAATGCGGAATCCAGCGAAACAGAAACTTCTGGCGCACCAGCACCCATGCGAGCAGCAGCGCACCGATGTGCAACGCCGTGTTGATCCACACATTCCCCATGCCCGGAAGCGGCGTGTTGGCCACGAGCAGGATGATGTACACGTGGACGAAGAACACGTACATCGATTCCTGGCCGAGCGGAATGAACAGCCAACCCAGGGCGCGGTGAAGCGGGCGCCAGGCAAGCGTGAGCAGCGCGTAGACGGCCACCATCAGCACGGCGTTGTTGATGATGCGTCCGGGTCCCAGGTGGTACTTCAGGAACCAGGCCTTGTACCAGGCCAGGAAGTTGTCGGGTTCGATGACGCCGAGCACCGCCCAGGACGGGAGCGTGTCGAGTGGGTGGTTCCAGGAAAAGAACGCGAAGCCGAGGGACGCAAACACGCACGCGGTCGCAATGAAGTTGCCGAACTGCGTCGAGAAGAACTTGACCAGGCGCCTGCGGTGGAATCCCGCCACGACGCCGTGCACGAAGATCAGTTGCCATGCCAGCAGGGGGAAGGCGTACTCGAACTGCGCACCGGTCACCCGCAGCTCGGCGGTCCCCGGCGTGGTCTCCCGGGTCAGGAAATTGAGCAGCCACACCGCCCAGCTCACGAGCAGCAGCGTCCGGGTCCGCCCCCGCGCCAGCGCCCAGAAGATCGCCGGGGTAAGCAGGAACAGCACGACGTAGAGGCCCACCACCTGGAACTGGTGCGGGCTGCTCTTGAGCGTCAGCACGTGGAGGAAGTTGTTCATGAAGCCCGCCTCCGCGGGCTGGAACAAGGGGTAGATCGTCTCGGTCACGGGGTCACGGAAGGTCGTGAGCGCGCTCACATCCAGGCCGGGCACCAGCCTGAGCAGGGCCACGGAGGCCGAGACGGAGAATGCGATCTTGTAGAGGGTCCAGGCCCTGGAGAACAACTTGGTGCTAGTGGCCGCGAACCCCTGCTGATTCAGCCGCTTGCCGTACACGGTTCCCGTGACCATGCCCGCGAGGATGATGAAGGTCTCGGCCGAGGACACCACGCCCACGCGTTCCCAACTGACCAGCGACAGCCACGAGAAGAAGTCGAAATGTGCCGTGAACAGCAGCACGAAGACGAAGCCGCGCATGAAGTCGATGCGCAGGTCGCGGGAGCCGCCGGCGTCGACGTAGGCCCAGCTTTCGATGCGCTCCAGCCAGGACACGCGCCGCTGCTGCAGCGGCGTCGGAGCCTCCGGGTGTAAGGCGTCCACTCCGTTCACCCTGCGCGCTGCCTGCACGCCGGCCGCTCGTGCGGCAGGCACTGATCGGTGCGCTTGAAGGGGTCGGACAACTGGCGCTGATAGAAGCCGGGGTTAGGCTGGCTCGTGGCGAGCGGCCCCTTGGCCTTGAACAGCAGGCTGCGCAGCACGTCCGCATTCGTGGCCAGCGTGACGTGGGGCAGCGGTCCGCCGGTGGCCTCGAGCCGTCCCTCGAACCAGCCGCGGTCGGGGTCGTGGAGGTGGCGTACCGCCTCGATCAGCCGGTCGGTGTAGTCGTCCGGCCACAAGGCCCACATGCCGAACGCCGCGCGGGTCGAGACGAGCGCCAGTTTCTCGTAGGGCTTGTTGTCCACACCGACGGTGTTGAAGGGATAGCCTGCAGCGTAAACCGAATCGAGAACCACGAAGGGAGCGTCCGGGGATTGGTAGTCGGTGCGGGCGGTCAGGGCTTTATCGCGCCGCCACCGCTCCCGCTGGACTTCGTACACGCGATCGGCGATGGCCCGGAGCGCAGGTGCCGCCGCCGTGCCGGGCGGCACCCAGCCGTACTCCATCCCAAGATAGACGTGCGGCATGGTCAGAGTGGGGGCAGGCACGCCGGTCACGCGCGGGTCCCTCGCGTCGAAGGGCACGGGCGTGCCCATGACGTTGAAGTACTCCAGAGGAGGCAGGCTGCTGGAGGCGCTCGCGTCGAAGCCCCAGGTGGCGAACCCGGCGGCGGCGAGCTGTTCGTACCCGAATCGACCTTCCCGATGAAGGTTCACCTGCCCCTGCTTGCGGTTCGCCCCATGCAGCGCCCCGCAGTCGTCGATCACCCGGCAGAAGCTCCACCGAAGCAGCGCCTTGTCCACGTACTCCTGGAAGCGCGGATGCCGCTGGCCCACGATGCGCATCCAGGCCATGAGCCGCCCCACGTCGAGCGCCGACCAGCCGGTGTCCTCGGGCCGGTTCTCGAAGTTGACCATCTTGCCGGTGGCCACGTTGTACGTGCGTCCCGGAACGAGTCCGCCCGAGAGGTCCATCGACCCGAGGAAGCCGAGCGCACGCGACATCCGCAGGTCGAAGTCACGCTGGGAAACGACGCCGAGCTCTCCGGCTGCCACGAGTGCGGCAAGGTAATCCGCCAGGTTCCACATCGAGGTGGTGGGACGTCGATCGCGGCCGTTGACGAGGCCCGTGGTCGAATCCGTGTTGCCCTCGAAGTAGCGCCAGGCAATCCTGGCCCACTGGAGTTCATCCGCGGCCAGGCGGCCGGAACGCCCGAACTCGGCGCCATGCGCTGCGCGGTCCTGCAGGCGCTCGAACTGGCGGGCCGCAATCCCGCAGCCGGCCAGCGGCAGTGCCGCCGCTGCGAGCAGCCCGCCCAGGACGCGTCGCCGGAGAGGATCGCGGTCGCCGTCCATCATCGCTGCGCCGGTTGTGACGGTTGCGAAGGCGGGGCTGCGGGTGACGCTGCAGCGCCGGGGGGCTGCGGCGCCGCGTTGGGCCGCGTGCGCGCGTCGGGGCCGTAAGGCTGCTGCATCCGGCGCTCCCACAAGCCCTCGCGCGGGGTGCCCCACTTGAGCAGCTTGCCTTGCACCTTGTACAGCAGGGTCTCCAGCATGATGCCGTTGTTGTTGGCAGTGAAGGCTTTGATCGGTCCCTTGCCGTTCTCCAGGATGCCTTCGTAGAAGCCCAGTTCGGGCTCATTGCGCCCGGCGATGGCTTCGAACAGGCGGTCGGTATACGGCGAACTCCACAGCACCCACATGCCCAGGGCGGCCTTCAGCGCGACGGCCGCGAACTGGGGAACGTGCTTGCCGTCCTCGGTGATGGTGTTCCAGGCATATCCGTCGGTGAACACCGTGTCGTAGACGAAGTAGGGGGCGTCGTCGAGTTGGTGCTCCGAGCGGGCGGTCAGGATGCCGGTGGCTGCAAAGCGGTTCTCCTGTGCCTGGTAGACGCGGTCGGCGAAGTCCTTCATCCAGGGATGGGAGTGGCGGCGTCCGCCAGTGCGGCGGTCCATCGTCTCGTCCCAGTCGAACTCGAGGCCGTCGAGGGCGTAGCTCTCGGTGACGACGTAGTTGTGCTGCTGGTACTTGCGCGGATCGCGCGAGTCGTAGGGAACCTCGACGCAGTAGATGGGAATGGTGGCGAAGGGCTCGGCCCGGGCCGCGAGGTCCGTGTTGAAGCCCCAGAGTTCGAACCCGCGGGCGGCGTACTCCTCGTAGCCGAGCCGGCCTTCCTGTACGTACTGGGTCTTGCCGTCTTTGGTGACCATCGCACCGAACATCATGCCGCGGCGGTCCACCACGTTGTCGAAGCGCCACCGCAGCACCACCCGGTCGGCCGCGTCCGCGAACCGCGGGTGACGCTCCTTCACGATCCGCAGCCAGGTGAGGATGCGGCCGAGGTCGATGGCGGAAAAGCCGATCTCACCGGGCTTATTGGTGTAGCCGACCTTCTCGAGGGTGGCTGCGTGGTAGACCTTGTTGGGGAGTTCGTCGCGGAACAGGTCGAGTCTCGCCAGGACGTCGAGAAGCCGGCCGATGCGGTCGTCGGCCTCTTGCGGTGTGATGATGCCGAACTCACGAACCGATACGATGGCGGCCAGGTACGACGCCGTGTCCCACAGCGTGGTCGACGGGTAGTTGTTCACCGCGTTCGCCAGACCGCTTTTCTGCGTGTTCTTCTCGAAGTATTTCCAGCAGGTCCGCGCCATCGCGATCTCCCGCTCGGTGAGCGGACCATGGCGCCGTTCATAGCGGGCGGCAGGCAGCGGCCCGACCGGGCAACTGCGCGGATCCCCTGGAATGGCCTGTGCGGACGCCAGGAGCGGACTGGCCAGCAGCGGAAGTACCGCGGCCTGCCGGCAGAAGTCTCGGCGACGGTGTGGTGGGGTCATGGGGCTCTTTCCGTTGTTCATCGAAAGCGAAGGAGTGGCCCGCGGGCGATGAAGGCCAGGCTCTCCAGCACGACGGCATTGGTGTTCGCGGTGATTGCGCGATTGGGCCGGCCGTCCTGCTCGTAGCGACCCGCATAGAAGCCCTTGGCAGGCTCGTGGAGCGCGGCGACTTCTTCGACCAGCCGGCGGGTGTGTTCCGTGCCGTACAAGGCATGCCATCCGAACGCCGCCTTGACCGAGAGCGTGCGCAACTCGGGCCGCGCTTTTCCAGTTTCCGTCACCGTCACCCAGGGCTGGCCGGCATTGAACACGGCGTTGTAGAGGAAATAGGGCTCCTGGTCGACGTGGTCTTCGGTCACCGCGGTGGGCACGCCGGTGCGGCGCATGCGCTCTTCCTGGGCCCGGTAGACGCGCCAGGTCATCTCGCGCCCGTCCATGCCCCATCCGAGTTCGAGCGCGCCCAGCAGGAAAGGGTCGCTGACGATGAAGTTCTGCGCCACGGCGCGGTGCGGATCGCGCAGGTCGACCGGGAGTTGGATGCCTTCGACCTCGACCCAGCGCAGGTTGCGCCGCCAGCTCAGTGCCGAATCCGCGCGCAGGCCGACGAGCGCGAATCCGCGCGCCGCATACTGTTCGTACCCGAGCCTTCCCTCCTGCACCGGATGTGCCTTGCCGTCTGGCTCCACATGCATTCCGAAGAGGTGGGCGTCGCGCAGGGACCTGGAAAGGTCCCACTTCTCGAGCACTGCGCGAACGGCTGCCGCGTGCTGGGGGTGGCGCCAGGTGACCACGCCCAGGGCGACGAGGGCCCGCCCCAGGTCGATCGCGGACCAGCCGATGCCTTGCTCGGACGGCCGGTTGGCGTAATCGGTCATGGCGAGACTTCGGATGTCGTAGGACTTGTTGGGCAGGACCCCGCCGTACAGCGGCAGGCGCTGCCACGTGGCGAGGATGCGCGCGAGGCGCTCGTCCAGGCCGCGCGCGTCCAGCAGCCCGAGGTCATGCGCGCTCACGAGCGCCAGCAGGTGCGACCCCATGTCCCACAGGGTGGCCGCCGGGTAGCCTTGCACGCTGCCGACCAGTCCCGTCTGCGGGTCCGCCTGGGTGTCGAAGTAGGCCCACGCGATCCGGGCCGCAGCCTGCTCCAGCTCGATCAGGGGGCGCGGTGCCGGAAGCGGGGGAAGGTCCGGGCTGTAGTTGACCACCGCAGGCGCCGGTGCCGGACCGTTCTCGCTCCCAGTGACAACCATGGCCCGGGCCGCGGCCCCTTCCCCGGTCCCGGACTTGTCGATCAGCTCCCTGCCACTTTGCTTCTCGATCCACCACACCAGGCCGAAGGCGACCAGGATGGCCAGGATCCACACGATGGAGCTGCGCGCCTTGACGAGGTTGCTGGTTTCGGTGTCCATTCAGGCGGCCCCCCGGTGAGCAATGGCCACGGCCGCGGTGGCGCTGGTGGGTTCGCCGGCGTCCTGCTCGGGCGGCTGCCAGAGGGCAGCACGGATCATCGGAAGCATCGCAAAGATGTTGTTCAGCCCCCAAGCAAGGTTGACGACCAGGTTGGGCAGTTCCTGATCGCGACCTTCGACGAAGATGCGCCAGGACGCCACGATGAACCCGGCCAGCGTCAGTACCACCACCGCGATCTGCGGCAGCACCAGGTGGAGGAAGTTGCCCTCCTGGCGTTCCTTGGGCGTGACGTGAAACTTGATCTTCTGGCCGCGCAGCACCGTCCAGAGTGCACGGAAGTTGATGGAGAAGAACGAGAGGTACGACGCCTTTCCCTCCCAGCTCCGGATGCCCCAGGTGCCGAACATGAAGGCAAGCTCGGTGATGATGATGAACGGCAGCGCGTGCAGGTAGAAGGCGGTCGAATACGACGACAGCGGGGCAATGCCGGTGAACAGGTACACGATCGGTGCGGCCAGGAACGCCACGTTCCACAGGCAGCCCAGGTACGACCAGAAGGTGGTGAGGTACATCGCCCGCTGCGCGGGCGACATGCCGCCGCCGAACAGAGGGTTGTCGCGCAGCGCGATGTCGAGCGTTCCGCCGGCATACTTGAAGCGCTGGATCATCCAGGTCAGCAGGTCCTGCGGCGACAGCATCTTCGACTCAACCCACGGATGCATCACCGACTTCCAGCGGCGGCGCGTGTCGTTGTGCAGGATGATCGAGGTGTAGATGTCCTCGGAGACGTGGAACTTGTAGGGTGTCACTTCCTGGTCGAGCGCGGCCTGGGTGCGCAAGGCTTCCACCAGGTCCGCGCGCGTGGCTTCATCCTTAACGTCATGGGTGTGGCGCCGCACTTCCTCGTCGATCGCGCGGGTCCAGTTGCGCAGCGCCACTTGCATGATGGCTTCCCGGCGGTGGATGGACCCAGCGGCGCGGCAGAACGATGCGTTGCACCAGTTGCGCCGCCGCAGGATGATGTCGTAGAAGAGCTTCGGGTCGTTGATGAACGGGTCTTCACCGATCCGGATCGGCCC
>DAIMZU010000135.1:0-6885 GCA_036733845.1 Ramlibacter sp. | reverse complement strand
GATGCGCGGCGCCGCGCGCCAGGCGCTCACGGATGCCGTCCAGGGCATGGGCGACCAGCTCCGGGTCGAGCACGGCATAGACGGACCGGCCGATGCCGATCAGCTCGGTGCCTCCTCCCACCCGGGGCGCTTGCGACAGCGCACGGAACTGCAGCCTCGCGCGGTTGTTGTACAGGAGGATGCGGCCGTCGAGGTTGCAGACCACGACGCTCTGGGTCAGCTCGGACATCAAGGCAGCCAGCCGGTTTCTCTCCTGGCGCACGCCGGCGCTGGCGCGTGCCACCTCCTGGGCGACGTCCTCGCGCAGCCGGTCACGCTGGCAGGCGAGCTCGCCGATCGCAGCCGCGAGTTCCTTCATCTCGCGGCTGCCGCCGGCCGCCTCCAGCGGTGCGCGCCCGCCGCTTTCGTGCAGCATGCGCGTGGCCTCCAGCAGGCGGGCCGGCGCGCGGGCGTATCGCCGCCAGAGCAGCTCCAGGCCCCATGCCAGCAGCCCGGCGCCCGCGATCCAGGGCAACACCGCAAGAGGCGCTCGCGGCCCCAGCACCGCGGCCACCGTGTCGCGTTCGGCCGGCTCCAGCGCGGCCCACACCAGCCCCGCGGCCAGCAGCGCCCAGGCGGCGAGCGCCAGGGCCCCCAGCGCCATGGCCGCGAGCAGGCGCCGATCGAAGCGGCCGCCCCGGGAGGCGCTCATCGTCCGAGCACCTCGGCCACCTTGGCCACCAGCTCCTGGGTGGAGAAGGGCTTGGTCATGTAGGCGTCGGCGCCGAGGGCCTCGCCCTTGGCCACGTCGGTGTCGCGCCCGCGCGCGGTCAGCATGACGATTCGGGTGCCCGCCAGGGACTCGTCCGCGCGGACCGCCTGCAGCACCTCGAAGCCGTCACGCCGGGGCATCATCACATCGAGCAGCACCAGGTCCGGGCGCTCGCGCGTGATCGCATCGAGCGCCTCCTGGCCGTCCCGGGCGATGCAGACTTCGTAGCCTGCCCGCTTCATCAGGAACTCCAGCGAGATGACGATGTTGGGCTCATCGTCCGCGATCAATACCTTGTTCCGGTTCATCGGTCGTCTCCTTGTCCTCGTTCTCGTCCTTGTACTTGTACTTGTCATCGTCCTGCGCCGGTGCCTCGCGGCTGCCAGGCGGCCGCCACGGCAGCCACGCGGCGAAGCACGCGCCTGCCCCGGGCTGCTGTGGCTCGAGCCAGAGGCGACCGCCGAAATGTTCCACGATGCGCCGGCTGATCGGCAGGCCCAGCCCGGTTCCCTGCGGCCGCATGGCGGCGTCGCCGCCCTGCCGGAAGCGCTCGAAGACGAGCTCCCGCTGCGCGTGCGGAACGCCGGGGCCGTTGTCCTGCACCCGCAGGGTCACGCCGTCGGCGCCGGGCTCCAGCCGCACCTCGATCCGTCCGCCGGGAGACGGCACGAACTTGGCCGCATTGGACAACAGATTGAGCACCACCTGCATCAGCCGGTCGGCGTCTGCCCGCACCGGGGGCAGTGACTCGGGCACCTGCAGGTCCAGCTCGCAACCCTGCTCGCGCAGCGCCTCGTGCATGGTGGACGCGGCCCGCGCCAGCAGCGCCGGCAGGTCCACGTCGCTGTGGTGCCACTGGCCATGTCCGGATTCGATCTTCGCCATGTCCAGCACCTGGTTGACCAGCCGCGAGAGGCGCTCGGTCTCGCCGACGACGATCCCGACGAACGCCTGCCGCTGTTCCGGGTCCATCTGCGGCTCGTCGCGCAGGATCTCCGCCATGGCGCGGATGGACGTCAACGGCGTGCGCAGCTCGTGCGTGACCGAGGACATGAAATCGTCCTTGAGCCGGTCCAGGCTCTTGAGCTGCTCGTTCGCGGCCCGCAGCTCGGCGCTGGCGCGCTCGAGCGAACGCGACTTGTCCTCCAGGGCCTGTGAATACGCGCGCACCTGCGAAGCCTCGTCGAGCATGCGCAGCACGTCGTCGCGGCTGAGGGCCTCTTCCTCGGCGACGGACGCCACCAGCACGCGGGCGGACGCACTGCCGACCGCCCCGGCGAGCTGGGTCTCGATGAAATGCACCAGCGCCGCATCGGGCCGGAGCGCGTGGATGCCGGCGAGCCCCGCCCTGCGCGAATGGTCCTCGAGGAGAGCGCGGGTGCGCGCGGGCCCGAGGAAGCGCTCGCACAGCGCCACCAGGTCGGCGACCTCGGCCCGTCCGCGCCAGAACACCGGCTGCGCCACGCCGGTCCGCTGGAACACATCGACGAACATCAGCGCCTGGCTGGCCTCCTGGCCAGACGGCGCCCGCCAGAGCGACACGACGACATACGCACCGGCATTGAGCAGCAGGCTCCAGAACAGCGAATGCGTGAGGCTGTCCAGGCCGACCAGGCCGAGCAGGGCCTCGGGCCGCAGCAATCCGATGCCGAAGGGGCCGTGCTCGATGAACGCGGGGTCCATCCATCCGGACTTGGCGATGGAGGGCAGCATCAGCGTGTAGACCCAGGTCAGGAAGCCCGCCAGCAGGCCGGCCAGCGCACCGTGCCGGGTGCCGCCTTTCCAGTACATGCCGCCGAACAGGGCCGGCGCGAACTGGGCCACGGCCGCAAAGCTGATCAGGCCGATGCTCACCAGCGCGTAGGCCTCGCCCGCGATGCTAAAGTAGGCATAGCCCAGGACCAGCACGACGACCACCGCGAGCCGCCGGATCGTCATCAGCAGGCGCGCGATGTCGCCGGCGCCCCCGCCGCGGAACGCCCGCAACCGCAGCAGAAGCGGCATCACGATCTCGTTGCTCACCATGGTGGAGACCGCGATCGTCTCCACGATCACCATGCCCGTCGCCGCGGACAGTCCTCCGATGAAGGCGAACAGGGCCAGGCCGGGCTCACCCGCCGCCAGCGGCAGCGAGAGCACGAAATGGTCGGCGTTGACCTTGTCCGCCCCGAAGTACAGCAGCCCGCCGATGGCGATCGGCAGCACGAACAGGTTGATGACGAGCAGGTAGAGCGGAAAGACCCAGGCCGCCCGCCGCAGGTGGACCTCACGCACGTTCTCGACCACCATCATCTGGAACTGGCGCGGCAGCAGCAGCACCGAGAGCATGGACAGCAGCGTCAGCGCGAACCACTGCGTCCACGCGAAGCCACCGCCCTGGTCGGCCCGCAGCAGGCCCTGTAGCTGCGGGACCTCGCTGGCCCGCCCGAACAGGTCCCCCAGGCCGTCGAACAGGCCCCAGACCACGAAGCCGCCCACCGCGAGGAAGGCCACCAGCTTGACCACGGATTCGAGCGCGATGGCCGCAACCATGCCTTCGTGTCGCTCGGTGGTGTCCAGGTGGCGCGCGCCGAAGACGATGGTGAAGCCGGCCATGGCCAGGGCGACCCAGAAGGCGACGTCCTGGCTCCAGTGCGGGCCGCCCGGGCTGCCGGCGCCGAGTCCGGTGAGCAGCGCGTAGCCCGCCGAGACGGCCTTGAGCTGCAGCGCGATGTACGGGACGATGCCGACGACGGCAATCAGCGTGACCAGGCCCGCCAGCAGCTGGCTCTTGCCGTACCGGCCGGCGATGAAGTCGGCGATGGAGGTGATCCGCAGGGTCTTGGCGATGCGCACCATCTTGCGCAGGACCACCCAGCCGAGCACCATCGCCAGCGTCGGGCCCAGGTAGATCGGCAGGAACCACACGCCGCCCGTGGCCGCGCGCCCCACGCTGCCGAAGTAGGTCCAGGCGGTGCAGTAGACCGCCAGCGACAGCGCGTACACCCAGGCATTGTCGATGAGCGACCGTCCCTGGGCGGCCCGGCGGTCGGCCGCATAGGCGACCGCGAACAGCAGCAGCACATAGCCCAGCGAGACGGTGACGACCAGCGCGGGCGAGAGCATGGGTCAGCTATTCGTCGCCGCCGCGCTGCTCCATCCAGCGCGCGAGCACCACGATGAGTCCGAGCCAGAGTGCGAACAGCGCGGCCGGGAACAGGGGCAGCCCCAGGACCGTCGCCTCCTGGTCCCACAGCCCGAGCAGCGGAAAATTCAGGACCAGCCAGCCGGCTGCGAAAAGCGCTGCGAGCCGCTGGGCCAGCGGACTGCGGCTCATTTGGTCCGCGGCTGCGAGGGCAGGCCGCGTGGCGTCGCGTGCGCATGGCGCGCCAGCGCGAAGCTGAGGAAGAACTTGCACCACAGGGTGCTGCCGGCGATGGCCGTCCAGGTGCCGAAGTCGGCGGTGCCGGTGAGCACCAGCGCGATCACCACCACCAGCACGATGCCGGCGACGAAGTTCACGGCCATTTCGTACGGCGCGAAACGCTGGGGATTCGGCGGCGATTCCCCCCGTCGCAGGCCCACCTCGGAGAAGTCGCGGCGCACGGCGATGCGCCAGGCGCGGCGCAGCCAGAAAAACGCAATCGGGAACAGCGCCAGGAACAGGATCCAGTTCAGGGCGATGCTGACGTTGAAGACCATGACGGTACTCCTCGCAGGAAAGGCGAAGGCCCTGCCTTGCGGCAGGGCCTCCAGTTTCGCTCAAGCCCCGCCGATTGGCGAGGCCCTGGCGCATCCGGCCTTGCGGCAGGTCAATGCGCGCCGCTGACGGCGGAGGAACCGCGCGGAATGCGGACCGCCTCGACCATGTGCTGGATGTGCTCCGGCGGCTCCTTGGTGACCTTGTCGACCAGGAAGGCCACGCCGAAGTTCACCATCGCGCCGACCGCACCGAAGGCTTCGGGCGTGATGCCGAAGAAGCTGTTGGCGCCGCCGATCAGGCCGAGGTACTCCGTGCCCTTGATGAAGAAGATGCCCTTGTGCGCGAACACGTAGAACAGGGTGACGGCCAGGCCTGCCAGCATGCCGGCCATGGCGCCTTCCTTGTTCATCTTCTTGCTGAAGATGCCCATCATGATCGCGGGGAACAGCGAGCTCGCGGCGATGCCGAAGGCCAGGGCCACCGTTCCGGCCGCGAATCCTGGCGGGTTCAGCCCGAGCCAGCCGGCGATCACGATCGCCACGGCCATCGAGACCTTGCCCGCAAGGAGCTCGTTCTTCTCGCTGATGTCCGGCTTGAAAACGCCCTTGATCAGGTCGTGCGACACCGCGGACGAGATGGCCATCAGCAGGCCGGCCGCCGTGGACAGCGCCGCGGCCAGGCCGCCGGCGGCGACCAGCGCGATCACCCAGTTGGGCAGCAGTGCGATCTCGGGGTTGGCCAGCACGATGATGTCCGCGTTCACGGTCAGCTCGTTGCCCTTCCAGCCCGCTGCGTTGGCCTTGGCCAGCACCGCCGGGTCCTTGGTCGCGGCGTTGTAGTACTGGATGCGGCCGTCGCCGTTCTTGTCCTCGAACTTCAGCAGGCCCGTGCGCTCCCAGCGGCGCATCCAGTCGGGACGCTCCTCGGCGCGGATGCTGGCCTCGGGGGCATACAGGTCACCACCGGCCTTCACCGCGGTGTTGACCGTGGCGTGCAGGTTCAGCTTGGCCATCGCGGCCACCGCGGGCGCGGTGGTGTAGAGGATGGCGATGAACACCAGGGCCCAGCCGGCGGAGCTGCGTGCGTCCTTGACGGAGGGCACGGTGAAGAATCGCATGATCACGTGCGGCAGGCCGGCGGTGCCGATCATCAGCGACAGCGTGTACATGAACATGTTCAGCGTGCTGCCGGCGACGGCGGTCGTGTACTGGCCGAAGCCCAGGTCGGTGACGACCTGGTCGAGCTTGGCCAGCAGGGTGGTGTCGGTGCCAGCGAAGCCGCTGCCGAGGCCAAGCTGAGGCAGCGGGTTGCCGGTGAGCTGCAGCGAGATGAAGACCGCGGGGACGGTGTAGGCCAGGATCAGCACGATGTACTGCGCCACCTGGGTGTAGGTGATGCCCTTCATGCCGCCGAACACCGCATAGGCGAAGACGATCGCCATGCCGACGTAGATGCCCACTTCGCTGGACACGCCCAGGAAGCGCGAGAACGCCACGCCCACGCCGGTCATCTGGCCGATGATGTAGGTGATCGAGGCGGTCAGCAGGCAGATCACGGCCACGGTGCTCGCGCTCTTGGAGTAGAAGCGGTCGCCGATGAACTGGGGCACGGTGAACTTGCCGAACTTGCGCAGGTAGGGCGCGAGCAGCATGGCCAGCAGCACGTAGCCGCCAGTCCAGCCCATCAGGAACAGGCCGCCGCCGTAGCCCATGTTGGCAATCAGGCCGGCCATGGAGATGAACGAGGCAGCGGACATCCAGTCCGCCGCCGTGGCCATGCCGTTGGTGACGGGGTGCACCTGGCCCCCCGCCGCGTAGAACTCGCTGGTGGAGCCGGCGCGGGCCCAGATCGCGATGCCGATGTACAGCGCGAAGCTCAGGCCGACGACGAGGTAGATGGTGGTTTGCAGGTCCATGGCTCGCTCCTCACTCTTCCTGCACGTTGAAGCGCTTGTCGATGTCGTTCATCTTCTTGGCGTAGTAGAAGATGAGGATCATGAACACGTAGATCGAGCCCTGGTGCGCGAACCAGAAGCCCAGCGGGTAGCCACCGAGGTGGATTTTGTTCAGCAGCGGTGCGAACAGGATGCCGGCGCCGAACGAGACGGCAAACCAGACGATCAGGATGCGCGTCAACAGGCTCAGGGTGGCTTTCCAGTAGCCCTGGCTGTCGTTGTCTTCCTTCATGGGACTCTCCTCGAGAGGAACGGGACAAGGGATGCGGCCACGCAGGGCCGCGCTTGATTGCTGCGCGGTACGAAGCCGCTGCATGTCGGACGCGACTCTCGTCCCCGTTCCTTACTGCTGTCTGATGTTTCAGCCCGGGTTCCGCCGGATTGGCGCCAGTCAGGGTAAACACCTACCAAGAAACGACGCCCCCCGGCCTCGCGACCGGGGGGCGTCTGTCGGTTTCAGGCACTGCGCCGGCCTTCGCGGCCAGCGCCAGCCGGCCC
>DAIMZU010000134.1:0-6890 GCA_036733845.1 Ramlibacter sp. | reverse complement strand
GTCCGCTGGCGCTCGCGCACCGGGTCCATGCCGGCGGATGTCTTCGGCACCGCCGACGACCGCCACCTGCTCGTGGGCATGACGGGCGCCGACCATGTCGAGGTCTGGGACGTCTCCGGCGCCGAGCCGCGGGTGGTGCGCCGGATCACGACAGGGCAGGGCGCCCACGCCTTCCGCTCGGCCGGCGACGGCCGGCACGTCTTCGTGAGCAACCGGGTTGCCAACACCATCAGCCGCATCGACCTGCAGTCCATGGCCGTGGTCGATACCTATGCCGCGCCGGGCGGACCGGACTGCATGGAGCTGATGGCCGACGGCCGCCACCTGCTGGTCACCTCCCGCTGGGCCCGCCGCCTCACCATCATCGACACCCAGGCCCGCCAGGTGGTGCGCCAGGTGCCGGTCGGCAAGTCCCCCCATGGCGTCTGGACCCTGGCCCACAAGCGCCCCTGAGGCCTTGACCCGACGTCGCGTCGCCGCTGGCCTGGCGGCCTGCGGGCTGCTGGCGCTGGTGTGCCCCCGCAGCGCGCTCGCGGCAGCGCCGGCCGCCTGCGGCAAGCCTGTCTACCTCACCTTCGACACCGGCCACATGGGCGTGGCGCCGCTGGTGGCGCAGGTGCTGTCCCGCCACCAGGTGCCGGTGACCTTCTTCGCCGCCAACGAGCGTACCCAGGAGGGCGACGGCAGCCTGGGCGAGCACTGGGCGGGCTGGTGGCGGGCACGCGCCGCCGAAGGCCACGCCTTCGCGTCCCATACCTTCGACCACGTCTACTGGCGTGGCGACCTTCCGGGCGACGCCGGTTTCCGGGTGCAGGCCTCGGCCGGTCCGCGCCAGGGCGTCATGCAGAACTGGACCGCAGCCCAGTACTGCGCCGAGATCGATCGCGCCGCCCGGCGGCTGCACGAGGTCACCGGGGTGCGGCCGCTGCCGCTGTTCCGCGCGCCCGGCGGCAAGACCTCCCCGAAGCTGCTGGCGGCTGCGCGCGCCTGCGGGCATGCCCACGTGGGCTGGGCTCCGGCGGGGTTCCTGGGGGATGAGCTGTCCAGCGAGACCCACCCCAACGCCGCCCTGCTGCAGCAGGCCCTGCGCGGTATCCGGGCGGGGGACATCCTGGTTGCGCACCTGGGCATCTGGTCGCGGCGCGACCCCTGGGCGCCCGCGGTGCTCGAGCCGCTGCTGACCGGCCTGAAGGACCGGGGCTTCTGCTTCCTCACCCTGCGCGACCACCCCGACTACCGCGGCTGGATCGCGGCGCACGGCCGCTGAGGCCTATTCCGACATGGACCTGCTCGAACAGATCTTCTCAGACGCACAGCAGTGGCTCTTCGAGTCCGCGGTGCAGCCCCTGATGTTCGCGGCCGGCCTCGGCAACCTGCTCGAGCAGGGCTTCCGGGCCACCGGCTGGCTGCTGGTCGGATTGCTGCAGCTGGCCATCATGCTCTCCGTCTTCGTGCCGCTCCAGCGCTGGCGGCCGGTGGAGCCGCTGGCCGACCGGGCGGCCGTGCGCACCGACATCGTCTACACCCTGGTCCACCGGCTCGGCCTGTTCCGGGTGGCGTTGTTCTTCACGGTCGAGCCGCTGTTCGACGCGTTCTTCGGCACGCTGCGCGCGAACGGGATCGGCACCTTCCACCTCGACCAGCTCTGGCCGGGCGTGACCGACCTCGCCCTGGTCAGCCTGGTGCTGTACCTGGTCGTGTTCGACTTCGCCGACTACTGGATCCACCGCGGCCAGCACGGGCTGAGGTGGTGGTGGAACCTGCACGCGCTGCACCATTCGCAGCGCCAGATGACCCTCTGGAGCGACAACCGCAACCACCTGCTCGACGACCTGCTGCGCGACACGCTCCTGGTGCTGCTCGCGCATGCGATCGGCATGGCGCCGGGGCAGTTCGTGGCGGTGGTGGCGATCACCCAGCTCAGCGAAAGCCTGCACCATGCCAACCTTCGGCTGTGGTTCGGGCGGGTGGGCGAGCGCCTGTGGGTGAGCCCGCGCTTCCATCGCCGGCACCACAGCATCGGAATCGGCCACGAGTCGCGCGGCGCCGGCAGCCTGGGCGGCTGCAATTACGCGGTGCTGCTGCCGGTGTGGGATCTACTTTTCGGCACGGCCGACTTCCAGCAGCGCTACGATCCGACCGGCGTGCGCGACCAGGTGGAGCAGGGCCGGAATTACGGCCGCGGCTTCTGGTCGCAGCAGTGGCTGGGGCTGCTGCGCCTGGCCGGCCGCGCCTGAGACCACCTGCAGGACCGCATGACACCCTCCACTGAATTCGGCCTCGTCGTCGTGGGCGACGAGATCCTCTCCGGCAAGCGTGCCGACAAGCACATGCCCCGCCTGATCGAACTGCTGTCCGCGCGCAGCCTGCAACTGGCCTGGGCCGAATACGTCGGCGATTCGCCCGCGCGCATCACCGAGACGCTGCGGCGGGCCTTCGCCGCCGGCATCCCGGTGTTTTCCTGCGGCGGCATCGGCGCGACCCCGGACGACCACACCCGCCAATGCGCCGCTGCGGCCCTGGGCGTGCCGCTGGCGCTGCATCCGCAGGCCGAGGCGCTGATCCGCGAGCGCATGCAGGACACCGCCCGCGAGCAGGGCGTGGTTTACGAACCGGACCGCCCGGACAACATCCACCGGCTGAACATGGGCGTGTTCCCCGAAGGCGCGCGCATCATTCCGAATCCCTACAACAAGATCCCGGGCTTCAGCGTTCACGACGTCCATTTCGTCCCCGGCTTTCCCGTCATGGCCTGGCCCATGATGGAGTGGGTGCTGGACACCCGCTACGCGCACCTGTTCCACCGCTCATCCTCGGTCGAGCACTCGGTGATCGTGCACGGCGCCATGGAGGCCACGCTTACGCCGCTCATGGAGCGGCTCGAAGCCGACCACCCGCAGGTGAAGGTGTTCAGCCTTCCCAGCGTGGACCACCCGGAGTGGGGCCGGCACATTGACCTGGGGGTCAAGGGCCCGCCCGCCGCGGTGGAGCCCGCCTTCGCGCAGTTGCTGGACGGTTTGCGGGCCCTGGGGGCCAGCCTCGGCCCCCGGTTGGTGCGCGAGGGCGGGGAGTTGCGCGTCATTCCCTGAGCCGTCGCACCGCATTGGTGCATTTGCATCAAAAGAGTGCGCTGATGAGCGCGACGAGGGCGCCGTGATGCCCGACAATACCGCGGCGCCGTAGCCGAACCATGCACCAGCAGGTGGCACGGAACCTGCATTCGTGTGCCGAGACACCCATTCACAACCCCACTCACTGGAGAACCTTGATGGCAGCCAAGACCGTCGCAGACGTCATGAAGATGGTGAAGGACAACGAAGTCAAGTTCGTCGACTTCCGCTTCACCGACACCCGCGGCAAGGAACAGCACGTGACCGTGCCTGTGTCCCACTTCGACGAAGACAAGTTCACCGCGGGCCACGCCTTCGACGGTTCGTCCATCGCCGGCTGGAAGGGCATCGAAGCCTCCGACATGCTGCTGATGCCGGACCCGAACACGGCCAACGTCGACCCGTTCTTCGAAGAGACCACGCTGATCCTGACGTGCGACGTGCTGGAGCCGGGCGACGGCAAGGCCTACGACCGCGACCCGCGTTCCATCGCCAAGCGCGCCGAGGCGTACCTCAAGGCCTCCGGCCTGGGCGACACCGCGTTCTTCGGCCCCGAACCCGAATTCTTCATCTTCGACGACGTGCGCTGGGCCGCCGGCCCGCAGGGCTGCTTCGTCGAGATCGACGAGTACGAAGCGCCGTGGAACACCGGCAAGAAGATCGAAGGCGGCAACAAGGGCCACCGTCCCACCACCAAGGGCGGCTACTTCCCCGTGCCCCCCATCGACAGCACGCAGGACATGCGCGCCGAGATGTCGCTGATCCTCGAGCAGATGGGCATCCCGGTCGAAGTGTTCCACCACGAAGTGGCGGGCGCCGGCCAGAACGAGATCGGCACGAAATTCTCGACGCTGGTCGAGCGCGCCGACTGGTCGCAGCTGCAGAAGTACATCATCCAGAACGTCGCCAATGCCTACGGCAAGACCGCGACTTTCATGCCCAAGCCGATCGTGGGTGACAACGGCTCCGGCATGCACGTGCACCAGTCCGTGTGGAAGGGCGGCAAGAACCTGTTCGCCGGCGAAGGCTATGCGGGCCTGTCCGAGTTCGCGCTGTACTACATCGGCGGCATCATCAAGCACGCCCGTGCCCTGAACGCCATCACCAACCCCGGCACCAACAGCTACAAGCGCCTGGTGCCCGGCTTCGAGGCCCCGGTGAAGCTGGCCTACAGCTCGCGCAACCGCTCGGCGTCGATCCGCATCCCCTACGTGGCCAACCCCAAGGGCCGCCGCATCGAGTGCCGCTTCCCGGACCCGCTGATGAACCCCTACCTGGGCTTCGCGGCGATGCTGATGGCCGGCCTGGACGGCGTGGAGAACAAGATCCACCCGGGCGAAGCCGCCACCAAGGACCTGTACCACCTGCCGCCGGAAGAAGACGCGAAGATCCCGACCGTCTGCCACAGCCTGGACCAGGCGCTGGAGTACCTGGACAAGGGCCGCTCGTTCCTGACCAAGGGCGGCGTGTTCACCGACTCCATGATCGACGCCTACATCGAACTCAAGATGGCCGAAGTCACGCGTTTCCGCATGACCACGCATCCCATCGAGTTCGACATGTACTACAGCCTCTGATCGCCAGCGGATCCGTCTGAGGTACAAAGGCAGCCGCGGCTGCCTTTTTACCTTTCGGGGCAGGTCATTTGAGGTTTTGGCTGAAGAGTTGGGCATACTGGCACATCATGAGCACGCGTCCGCACCTCACCCCCCCGCGTTCCATGCGGCTGCTCGCCCTGGCGTTCGGCCTCGCCGCTGCCGGCGCGCAGGCCCAGGCACCGGCCGCCCAGGCGCAGACCTCCCAGTCGCAGTCGCAGACGCGCATCTACCGGTGCGGCAACACCTACACCAACGACCCGGTCGAAGCGCAGTCCAAGGGCTGCCGCCCGCTCGAAGGCGCCAGCGTCACGGTGATCGAGGGAACGCGCGTCAGCAATCCACCCACCGCATCACCCCCGCGGGCCGCGGCGCCGCCGACCGCCACGCCGCCGCCCGCCGGCGCGGCGTCGGGAGCGGCGTCGCAGCGCATCGATGCCAATGACCAGCGCGCACGCGACGCGGACGCGCGCCTCATTCTCGAGGCCGAGTTGCGCAAGTCCGAGGCGCGGCATGCCGAACTGCTCAAGGAATACAACAACGGCGAACCCGAGCGCCTCGGGTCCGAGCGCAACTTCCAGCGCTACCTCGACCGCGTTGCCGAGCTGAAGGCCGCCATCGCACGCAACGAGGCGGACATCGCGGGAATCCGCCGCGAGCTGCAACGCCACAGCGCCGGCCGCTGACTCCTGAACCTCCGGGCGACCTCGCGTTTTCTTCCTTCGGGGATTTCCCATGGACCCTTCGCCGCCGAATGCCGAGCCGTTTGCGGCGGGCTTCTCGGCTTTCGACCTCCTGGCTACGCTGGTTGCCATGCTGCGGGTGGACGGCACCGTGCTGTTTGCCAACGCCGCCCTCGAAGACGCCCTGGGCCTGTCACGCCGGGCGATCACCGGCACCGCGTTTCCTGACGCGTTCTCCGACCCGTCGCAACTGCGCCACGCGCTGGACGGCGTGCGGGACAACGCGTTCTCGGTGCTTCGCTACGAGGCCGCCCTGCTGCGCCATGGCGGCGAGCCCATGCCGGTGCACGTGGTCGTCGTGCAGACCGAGCGCCCGGGTGAAGTCCTGGTGGAGATGCTGCCTCTGGAGCAGCATGCCCGCCAGGAGCGCGAGGAGCGGCTGCTCGACCAGGCGCAGGCCAACAAGGAACTCATCCGCAACCTCGCGCACGAGATCAAGAACCCGTTGGGGGGCATCCGTGGCGCCGCGCAGCTGCTCGAGATGGAGATCGACTCCCGCGAGCTGAAGGAGTACACGCAGGTCATCATCCACGAGGCCGACCGGCTCCAGACCCTGGTGGACCGCCTGCTGGCGCCGCACCGCCGCCCCCACGTCGTGGGCGATGTGAACATCCACGAAATCTGCGAGCGGGTGCGGGCGCTGATCGTGGCCGAGTTTCCGCGGGGACTGCGCGTTTTGCGCGAGTACGACACCTCGCTTCCCGAGTTCCGGGGCGACCGCGAGCAGCTGATCCAGGCGGTTCTGAACATCGTCCACAACGCCTGCCAGGCGTTGACCGAGCGCATCGCCGCCGGTGACGCCGAAATCATCCTGCGTACCCGGGTGGCGCGGCAGGTCACGTTCGGCAAGCAGCGCTACCGACTGGCACTGGAATTGCATGTCATCGACAACGGACCCGGCGTGCCCGCCGAGCTCAAGGACCGCATCTTCTATCCGCTGGTATCCGGGCGGGAGGGCGGCTCCGGACTCGGACTCACGCTCGCCCAGACCTTCGTGCAGCAGCACCACGGCCTGGTCGAGTGCGAGAGCGTGCCGGGCCGCACGGACTTCAAGATCCTGATTCCGTTGCCCTGAGACGAACCGCCCGAGGAATGACACTGCATGAAGCCGATCTGGATCGTTGACGATGACCAATCCATCCGCTTCGTGCTGGAGAAGGCCCTCATGCGCGAGGAGCTCCCGACCCGCAGCTTCACCAACCCGCGTGAAGTGCTGCAGGCGCTCGAGTCGGCCGGCGACGACGAGTCGCCGCAGATCCTGGTCAGCGACATCCGCATGCCCGGTGGCTCGGGCCTGGACCTGCTCGCCCGCGTCAAGGAGAAGATGCCCGGGCTGCCGGTCATCATCATGACCGCCTTCTCCGACCTGGATAGCGCAGTCTCTGCGTTCCAGGGCGGCGCCTTCGAGTACCTGCCCAAGCCCTTCGACCTGCCCAAGGCCA
>DAIMZU010000133.1:0-6894 GCA_036733845.1 Ramlibacter sp. | reverse complement strand
GGGCTGGCACGCGGCCAGCGTGCATCCGGTGCTCAACTTCGCATCCCCGGCTGCCGGCGTGGAGCGCTTCGAGGGCACCCCCTGCGGGCTCGAGGGTGACCCCGAGGCGGTGGCGGCGCTCGGGCCGCTCTTCGATGCCGCGGGCGGCGTGTGCTTTCCGGTCGCAAGCGAGCACAAGGCCCTCTATCACGCGGCCGCCGTGTTCGCGAGCAACTTCATGGTGGTGCTCCAGGCCATCGGCCAGGAGGCCTGGACCGCCTCGGGCGTTCCCGCGGACATGATCCCGAAGGTCCATGGCGCTCTGGTGCGCGCCACGCTCGAGAACACCCTCGCGCTGGGCCCCGCGCGGGCGATCACCGGACCTGCCGCGCGCGGCGACGCCGCCGTGGTGCAGGTGCAGGGCGCGCACGTCGCGCGCTGGCACCCGGAGGCCGGTCGCATCTACCAGGACATGAGCGTTCTGGCACGCCGCCTCGCGGTGCAGGGAACGACCCTGCTGCCGTCCGCTGCTGGAGGCACCGCGTGAACTTCGCTGCCGACCGTTCCGGCGCGCTCCAGCGCCGGCTCGCAGATGCCCTGAACATCGCCGACCTTCGCGCCATCGCGAAGCGCCGCCTGCCTCGCTCGGTCTTCGACTTCATCGACGGCGGCGCCGAGGACGAGACCACGCTGGCCGACAACCGCGCGGCCTTCGAGCGGGTGCGGATCGTGCCGCGGGTGCTGCAGGACGTCAGCGCGCCGGACCTGCGCACCGACATCGCCGGCACACCCTCGGCCGCGCCGCTGCTCGTGGCGCCCATGGGCTCGTGCATGCTGGGCTGGCCCGAGGCCGACATCGCCATTGCGCGGGCGGCCGCATCGCTGGGGCTGCCCTACACCCTCTCCACCATGTCGACAACCAGCATCGAGCGGATGGCCGCCGCGGTCGACGGGGCGCTGTGGTTCCAGCTCTATGTGCTGAAGGACCACGACTTCAACAACAAGCTGGTCGATCGCGCGCAGGCGGCCGGCTACCGCACGCTCGTCGTCACGGTGGACCTGCCGGTCGGCGGCAAGCGCGAGCGCGACCTTCGCAACGGCATCCAGGTGCCGCTGCGCCTCGACTGGCGCCACGTGATGGCAGGGATCAGACATCCCGGCTGGGCCCTGCAGATGCTGCGCGGCGGCTTGCCCGATTTCGAGAACGTGCAAGGCTACGGCGGCATGGCCGGCGCGGGCCTCACCATCGCCGCGCGAGTGGGTCAGAGCCTGGACGCCGGCTACGGCTGGAATGACCTGGCCCGACTGCGCGAGCGCTGGCACGGCAAGCTTCTGGTCAAGGGCGTCGAGCATCCGGCCGATGCAGACCGGCTCGTGGGGCTGGGCGTGGACGGCATCTGGGTGTCCAACCACGGCGGCCGGCAACTCGACGGCGCCATCGCGACCGCCGACGCGCTGCCTGCTGTCGCGAAGGCGGTGGCCGGCCGGATTCCACTGGTGGTGGACTCGGGCGTGCGACGCGGCGTGGACCTGCTCAAGGCCCGGGTGCTCGGCGCCCAAGCCGCCGCCGTGGGGCGCGCAGCGCTCTGGGGCGCCTGCGCCGGCGGAGAGGCTGGTGCCCGGCGGGCGCTCACGATCCTGATGGACGAACTGACGCTTGCAATGAAGCTGGCCGGCACGCCCGACATGGCCGCCGCATCGGATCCGCAACTGCTGCCCGTCTGCGTTCGGGGTGAGCCCCCTCTTCGTTCGGGGTGAGCGCATTTCCGTTCGGGCTGGAGCCGCAACGCCCGTTCAAGCTGAGCCTGTCGAAGCCTGCCTCGAAGGAGGAAGTACCCCTCCAAGGCGCGGCGACAAGCTCAGAGGAAACCGGAGTCCGTCAGTTCGCCCGCTCCAGCGCCGTCACCCGGTACTGACCGCCTTCGTGCACTGCGCGGAACCGCACCTTGTCCCCCTGCGCCACGGCGTCCAGCATGGCCGGATCCGAAACAGTGAAGACCATGGTCATGGGCGGCATGTCGAGCGACTTGATCTCGCCGTGGCGGAGGGTGACTTTGCCGCCCGCCTTGTCAATGCGGCGCACCTCGCCTTCGGCCATGTCGGCCTGGGCCGCTGCCTGCGCGGCGCCCGCCGGTGCGGCAGCCGCTGCGGAGGACCCAGGTGCAGCAGGTGCCTCTGCCGCCGCCGGATGATGCGCCGAGTGATCCGCCGCCGAAGGCTGCTGCGCGTATGCGGCCGCGGCCCCCAGCGCCAGCAAGGACGCCGATGCCATGCGAGAAATCAGGATCATCATGCCTTCGCTCCGTTGTACGACTGGAACACCCGCGCCCCGCCATCCCGCGTGAGCAGCATGACGTGGTACGGGTCCTGGCGGTTGCCGTAGATCTCGCCGTCCATGCCGGGCGAACCCACCGGCATGCCCGGCACGGACAGGCCGATGGCCTGCGGGCGCTCCTTGAGCAGCCGACGGATCTCGCGCGCCGGCACATGGCCTTCGATCGCATAGCCGCCGACCAGCGCGGTGTGGCAGGAGCCGTACTTGTCGGCCACGCCCAGCTTGCCGCGCATGGCGGTGTTGCCGACGTCGTTGACCTTGACCTTGAAGCCATTGGACTCCAGGTGCTTGACCCAGTCGCCGCAGCAGCCGCAGTTCGGGTCCTTCCAGACCTCGACCAGCACGGGCGATGGGGCCTGCGCCAGCGCCAGCGAGGGCATGGCGGCCAGCAGGGCCGCGCCGGCGAGCAGCGCGCGGCGGGTGGGCCGGCGGGCGGTGGTGTTCGTCATGTTCATTTCCTTCCTGCCGCGGGCGCGGCGATGACCTGGATGGTGCCGACCATGCCGGCTTCGAAGTGGCCGGGGATCAGGCATGCGTAGTCGAATGTCCCGGCGCGGTTGAAGTTCCACACCAGGTCGCCGGTCTTGCCCGGCGACACGTGGGCCATGTAGGGCTCGTCGTGCTCCATGTCGGGAAACTTGCGCATGAGCTCGGCATGCTGCTTGAGCTCTTCGGGGGTGCCGATCACCAGCTCATGCAGGACCTTGCCGGCATTGCGCACGACCAGGCGCACGGTCTCGCCCTCGCGCACCTGGATGCGGTCGGGCTTGAAGCGCATGTCGTCGGACATGTCGATGCGGATGGTGCGGCGCACGTCGCGGGCCTCGCCGGCGATGCCCCAGGGCTTCTGCTCCTTGACGACGGGGCCGGAGCGGGGCTTGTGTTCATGCGCAGTATGCGCCGCCGCCATGAGTGGCAGGGCCAGCATGGCGGCGAGGGCCGCGGAGCGAAGGGTCGTTCGGATCATGGTTTTCCTTGACAAGTGATTCAATGGTGGCCGGCATGCCCGGCCGGCTTTCGTACGCGAAGCTCCACGTCGCCAGCGGGTGCGGTGCGCGGCGGCATGGAAGCGGGCCCGGCGGCGGCTGGCGCGGAGGGCGCCTGCGGCAGGCTGCCCGTGAACTCGTAGGCGACGGTGCCCTCCGGGTGCTTGAACCAGCCCGGGTCCGAGTGGTCGCCCGGCCGCTGGTCGGGCCGCACCTTCACCACCGTGAACATGCCGCCCATCTCGACACTGCCGAAGGGCCCCTTGCCCGTCATCATGGGCAAGGTGTTCTCGGGCAGCGGCATCTCCATCTCGGCCATGTCGGCCATGCCGCGCTCGCCCATCACCATGTAGTCGGGCACCAGGCGCGTGATGCGCCTTGCCACATCGCGGTGGTCCACGCCGATCATGGTCGGCACGTCGTGGCCCATGGCGTTCATCGTGTGGTGGCTCTTGTGGCAGTGGAAGGCCCAGTCACCGGGCTCGTCGGCCAGGAACTCGATCTGCCGCATCTGCCCCACCGCCACGTCGGTCGTGACCTCCAGCCAGCGCGTCGACTTGGGCGTGGGACCGCCATCGGTGCCGGTGACCAGGAACTCGTGCCCGTGCAGGTGGATCGGGTGGTTGGTCATGGTCAGGTTGCCGAAGCGGATGCGCACCTTGTCGTTCTGCCGCACGTGCATGGACGCAATGCCCGGGAACACCCTGCTGTTGAAGGTCCAGAGATTGAAGTCCAGCATCGTCATCACCTTGGGCGTGTACGAGCCCGGGTCGATGTCGAACGACGACAGCAGGAACACGAAGTCGCGGTCGACCGGCTCGATCAGCGGGTTCGTGCCGCGCGGGTGCGTCACCCAGAAACCCATCATGCCCATGGCCATCTGAGTCATCTCGTCGGCATGCGGGTGGTACATGAAGGTGCCGGGCCGCCTGGCCTCGAACTCGTAGACGAAGGTCTTGCCGGCAGGGATGCCGGGCTGGGTCAAACCCGTGACACCGTCCATGCCATTGGGCAGGCGCTGGCCGTGCCAGTGGATGCTGGTGTGCTCGGGCAGGCGGTTGGTCACGAAGATGCGCACGCGGTCGCCTTCGACCACCTCGATCGTCGGGCCGGGCGACTGGCCGTTGTAACCCCACAGGTGGGCCTTCATGCCGGGGGCGAGTTCGCGCACCACCGGCTCGGCGACCAGGTGGAACTCCTTGACCCCGTTGTTCATGCGCCAGGGCAGGCTCCAGCCGTTGAGGGTCACCACCGGCTGGAAGGGCCTCCCGGTGGCGGGTGACGGCGGCGGCACCGTGTCGGCGGTGGTCTGGATGACCGGCTCGGGCAAGGCCGCCATCGCCACGCGGCTCACGGCGGCGGTGCTGGCGGCGGCGGCGATGGCGCCCGCGCCGCCCAGGAAACGTCTTCTGCTGTTCATCATGTCCGTCGATTCCTTTTCAGTGGCCGGGGCCGGCGTCGGCGCCTGCGCCACCCGCCGGTGCGGCAATGTCCACGCCCTGCGGCCGTCCCACCAGCGAGGCGGACAGCACCGCGTCCGCCAGCCAGAACTGGCGCTGCGCGTCGATGGCGGCGATCACGCTGGCGACCTGGTCGCGCGAATCCGCCAGCAGCTCGAACACGCCGATCTGCATCGCGTTGTAGCGAAGCAGGTTCTCCTCGGAGATGGCGCGGCGCAGCGGAACGATCTCTTCCTGGTGGTGGCGTGCCAGCTCCCAGGCCGTGCGATAGGCCGAGTAGTCCTGCCGAAGCTGCGACGACGCCGCGCGGGTGACCGCCTCATACCGCCGCGCGGCTGCGAGCGACTGCGCGTTCATCGCGGCGACCCGGGGCGAGCCCCAGTCGAACAGCGGCAGCCGCAGCGACAGCTCGAACCCCCGGCCCGTATTGCGCTCGCCGCCGGGCTCGAACACCGTGTCGCGGCGCAACCCCACTTCGGTGTCCACCAGCGCATGCAGCAGGTCCAGCCGCTGCGCGCGGCCGGCGGATGCGAGCTGCAGCTTCGCGAGCTGCCAGTCGAGCCGCTGCTCGCGGGCCTGGTCGCCCACCGCCTGCGCGGGACGAAGCGCCTTTGGCAGGTCGGGCAGGCGCTGGGGCAGCACCAGCCGCGCGGCCTGCGCATCGTCCAGCCCCAGCAGCCGCACCAGCGTCTCGCGCGTGGCGGTCGCCGCATGCTGCGCCGCCGCCAGCCGCGCAGTCGCGTCGGCATAGAACGCGTGCTGGCGCGCCCGCTGCAGCGTGTTGAAGTTGCCCGCCTGCTGCATCCGCCGCGCCAGCTCGGCGCTGGCGTCCGCCGCCTCGTGCACCTGGCGCGCGTAGCCCAGTGACTGCTGCGCGGCCACCGCGTCGACCCAGGCGCGGCGGACCTGGCTGACCTGGTCTACCACGGCGGATGCCAGCTCCACCCGCGACTGCGCCACCTGGCTGCGCGCCAGCGACTGCCGCTGCGGCAGCAGCAGCAGGTCCAGCAGGCCGAAGGACAGCATCCGGCTGAACTCCAGCTCGCCGTGGATGCGGAAGCGCTCGAAGGCGAACACGGGGTTCGGCAGACGTCCGCCGGCCTGCGCCTGGGCCATCCCGGCCCAGCGCTCGGCCAGCAGGGCCTGCAGGGCGGGGCTGTGGGTCAGCGCGAGTTCGACGGCTCCGGACTGGGTCAGCGGTGAAGACAGCAGGGACTGGACGGCCGATGCTTGCGGCTGGGCGGTCGCAGGCAGCGGCTGCACCTTGCTGTCCGGCCCCCGGTCGAGCCGGAGCCGGCCCTCGGTGAAGCCGGGCAGCGAATCGTTGACGGCCGTGATCTCGCCGTCGATGTCCACGGTCGCGCAGCCGGCCAGCAGCAGGGCAGCAGCCAGCGCCGCGAGGCGCGGAAAGGTCCTTGGGGGTTTCATGGCGGTCCCCTCCTCAGTGCGCGTGGCCATGGGTCGGCTCCGTCCGACCGGCTGCGGGCTCAGGCGCCGAGGCAGGCTGCTGCGCCTCCCGCGCATAGGCCTTCCAGCCGCCGATGCGGCCCACGGTGTCGTTGGAGTCGCGCCATGGCGCGATCGGCTGCGCCTCGAAGCGGCGGTAGCCGTCGAAGGCGGAGGCGGGGCTGACCGCTGGTGCGACGGCCGTCGGTGCGGAAGACGCTGCCGGCGGCGTCTGTGCGAACGCCGGACCCGACAGCAGCATCGCTGCCAGGACAAATGGCCGGACGGCCGGGAAGAGATGGGGCATGGAAACCTCGACGCGGATGAACACCGCCCGGCACGGTATCGGCCGGGCACGAAACCGGGGCCGCCAATGCGGCGGCCGGGCTTCAGGCGCGCGGAGGCTTGTCGGGCAGGGGCAGGCTGGGCGAATCCAGCCGCACGGACACCCAGCCCGGCGTGGAGGCCGGCGCCGGTGGGTCGAAGAATGAGAGGCAGCTCACCGGCGCAGCCGCCGCGTGGCCGCAGAAGGCGCAGACGACACAGCTGTGCTGGAGGTCGTAGGCGGGGGAGGACGCGTCGTGCGACGGGTGAGCGTGCGCGTGGCCGTGGGCGGGGGGTTCGATGTCGTGACTGTGAGCCACGGGTCCGTGCGGGGTGTACTCCGCAGAAACGCTCGCACCCCCAC
>DAIMZU010000132.1:0-6908 GCA_036733845.1 Ramlibacter sp. | reverse complement strand
CGCAGGACATCCGCTACGCCGAGCAGCTGGGCTACCGCATCAAGCTGCTGGGCATCACCAAGCGGACGGCCGCCGGCATCGAGCTGCGGGTGCATCCCTCGCTGGTGCCCACGCGCCGCCTGATCGCCAATGTCGAGGGCGCCATGAACGCGGTGATGGTCCAGGGCGATGCGGTGGGCACCACGCTGTATTACGGCAAGGGCGCCGGCAGCGAGCCGACAGCCAGCGCCGTCATCGCCGACCTGGTCGACATCACCCGGCTGCACACGGCCGACGCCGCCCACCGGGTGCCGCACCTGGCCTTCCAGCCCGACCAGATGAGCGACCAGCCGGTGCTGCCCATGAGCGAGGTGGTCACCAGCTACTACCTGCGCCTGCGGGTGGCCGACGAGGCCGGCGTGCTCGCCCAGGTCACAGGGCTGCTGGCGGGGGCGGGCGTGTCCATCGATGCCGTGCTGCAGCGCGAGGCAGGCGAGGGCGAGAACCAGACCGACCTCATCATCCTCACGCACGCGGTGCGCGAGGGCACCATGGACGAGGTGCTGGCGCGCGTGCAGGCGCTGCCCACGGTGCTGGCGCCCATCACGCGCATCCGCAAGGAAGAACTCGCCTGAGCGCCCCGATGCTGTACCTGTCCACCCGCGGCCATCCCGATCGCAAGCGCTTCTGCGACATCCTGCTCGAGGGGCTCGCACCCGACGGCGGCCTCTACCTGCCCGAGCACTATCCGCAGGTCGATGCGGCCCGCCTCGTGCAGTGGCGCGGCCTGCCCTACGCCGAACTCGCCTTCGAGATCCTCAGCCTCTTCATCGACGACATCCCGCCACAGGACCTGCGCGAGATCTGCCGGCGCACCTACACCGCCGAGGTGTTCGGCACGCCCGAGATCGTTCCGCTGCGTCCGCTGGAGCCCGGCGTGTGGCTCGAAGCCCTGTCCAACGGCCCGACCCTGGCCTTCAAGGACATGGCGATGCAGCTGCTGGGCAACCTCTTCGAGTACGAGCTCGGCCGCCGCGGCGAAGAACTGAACATCCTCGGCGCCACCTCGGGTGACACCGGCAGCGCTGCCGAGTACGCCATGCGCGGCAAGAAGGGCGTGCGCGTCTTCATGACCTCGCCGCACGGGCGCATGAGCCCCTTCCAGCAGGCGCAGATGTTCAGCCTGCAGGACGCCAACATCCACAACCTCGCCATCGAAGGCGTGTTCGACGACTGCCAGGACATCGTCAAGGCCGTCTCCAACGACCTCGAGTTCAAGCGCCGCTGGCGCATCGGCACCGTGAACTCGATCAACTGGGCAAGGCTGGTCGCGCAGGTGGTGTATTACTTCGCAGGCTACTTCCAGGCCACGCGCAGCAACGACGAGCGGGTGAGCTTCACCGTCCCGTCGGGCAATTTCGGCAACATCTGCGCCGGCCACGTGGCCCGCATGATGGGCCTGCCGATCGAGCGGCTGGTGGCGGCGACCAACGAGAACGACGTCCTCGACGAGTTCTTCCGCACGGGCGTCTACCGCGTGCGTTCGAGTGCCGACACGCACGAGACCTCCAGCCCGTCCATGGACATCTCCAAGGCCAGCAATTTCGAGCGTTTCGTGTTCGACCTGCTGGGTCGGGATGGCCCGCGCGTCAAGGCGCTGTTTGCCCAGGCCCTGCCGGACCACGGCCGCTTCGACCTGTCCAGCCACCTGGCGCAGGCGCGCGGCCGCTTCGGGTTCGCCAGCGGCCGCAGCACGCATGCGGACCGGCTGGCCACCATCCGCGACACCTGGCAGCGCTTCGGCCAGATGATCGACACCCACACCGCCGACGGCCTGAAGGTCGCGCGCGAGCACCTGCAAGCCGGCATCCCCATGCTGGTGCTGGAGACGGCGCTTCCGATCAAGTTCGCCGCCACCATCGTCGAGGCACTCGGCCGTGAGCCGCTGCGCCCCGCCGGCTTCGAGGGCCTGGAACTGCTGCCCAAGCGGGTCACCGTGCTCCCGCCGGACGTCCAAAGGGTCAAGGACTTCATCGTGGCGCATTGCGGCTGAATCGGCCGACAATCGCACGCATCGGGCCCTCCCGGGCCGCGCTCTACAACTGGACAGTGACGACATGAAAGTGGTGGGTTTCGCCGGCTATTCCGGCTCCGGCAAGACGACCCTGGTGGAGCGGCTCATCCCCGCGCTGAAGCTGCGCGGGCTGCGCGTGTCGGTGGTCAAGCACGCCCACCACAGCTTCGACATCGACCATCCCGGAAAGGACAGCCATCGCCACCGCGAGGCCGGTGCCTTCGAGGTGGTGATCGCCTCCAGCCGGCGCCTGGCGCTGCTGCGCGAGTTCGAGCAGGAAGCCCGGCTCTCGGTGCACCACCTGGTGGCCGAGCTGTACGACGGCGTCGACTGGGTGCTCGTCGAAGGCTTCAAGGAAAGCAACATCCTCAAGGTCGAGGTCTGGCGGCCCGCCTCGGGCCAGCCGGCGCGCTACATGGACGACGATTTCATCGTGGCCATCGCGACGGACGGTCCGCAGCAACTGCCCCACGAAACCGTGCGGCCGGTGCTCGACCTGAACGATCCCGACGCCGTGGCCCAGTGGCTGGTCGACAATGGCGACCGCTTCGACTACGACGCGGAGAAGTACCAGTGAACACGCCCCGCCCGCCCATGCGCCCGCTGGACGAGGCTTTGGCCGACCTGCTGGGCCGGGCTGCGCCACTCGGCGGAAGCGAGCAGGTCGCCACCTTCGACGCCGACGGCCGCGTCCTGGCCGACTCGCTGGTGTCTCCACTGCAGGTGCCGCCGCAGGACAACAGCTCCATGGACGGCTACGCCGTGCGGCGTGACGAGGTCGAGGCGGCGCTCGCGCGCTCCGCGTCGCTCCCCGTCAGCCAGCGCATTGCCGCCGGCGCACCGGCCGCGCCGCTGGTCGCCGGAACGGTCGCCCGCATCTTCACCGGCGCGCCCGTGCCCGAGGGTGCGGATGCGATCGTCATGCAGGAGGACGCCCAGCCCGACGGCGACGGGCGGGTGCGCCTGCTGGCCGTGCCACGGCCGGGCCAGTGGATCCGCCGCAGCGGCGAGGACATCACGCGCGGGACCGTGGTGCTCGAAGCCGGCACGCGGCTGGACCCCGCAGCCCTGGGCCTGGCCGCCAGCATCGGGCTGGCCCGCCTGCCGGTGGCGCCGCGCCCGCGCGTCGCGCTGTTCTCTACCGGCGACGAGCTGGTCATGCCCGGCGAGGTCGCGCCGGCCGACATGAAGCCCGGCGCCATCTACAACTCCAACCGGTTCTTTCTGCGCAGCCTGCTGCTGCGCCTGGGCTGCGAGGTCACCGACCTGGGCATCGTGCCCGACCGGCGCGAGGCGACCGTCTCTGCCCTGGCGCAGGCCGCGGAGGGCCACGACCTCATCCTCACCAGCGGCGGCGTGTCGGTCGGCGAGGAAGACCACGTCAAGCCGGCGGTCGAGCGCCTGGGCGCGCTCGACCTCTGGCAGATCGCCATGAAGCCGGGCAAGCCTTTCGCGCACGGCCGGGTGGGCACCGCCCATTTCATCGGCCTGCCCGGCAACCCGGTCTCCAGCTTCGTCACCTTTGCGCTGCTGGTGCGGCCCTTCCTGCTCAAGCTGCAGGGCGCAACGCTGCTGACGCCCGCCGCGCTGCGCCTGCCCTGCGGCTTCGACTGGCCGCGGCCAGACAAGCGGCGCGAGTTCCTGCGCGTGCGGCGCGGCGGCGACGGCCTGCTGGAGCTGTTCCCCAACCAGAGCTCGGGCGTGCTGACCTCCTGTACCTGGGCCGACGGCCTGGTGGACGTCCCCGCCGGCACGACACTGCGCCGGGGCGATCCCGCCCACTACCTTCCGCTCTCGGAGCTGCTGTCATGAAGGTCCAGGTGCGCTACTTTGCCTCGATCCGCGAGGCGCTGGGCCCCGGCGAGGTGCTCGAGACGCAGTCCGCGACCCTGGGTGCCCTGCGCGACGAACTCATCGCCCGGGGCGGCCCGCATCGCGAGTCCCTGGCGCGCGGCCGCGCCCTGCGCATGGCACTGGACCAGGTCATGGCGGACGAATCGTCGGCCCTGCACGACGGGGCCGAAGTGGCCTTCTTTCCCCCCGTCACCGGAGGCTGACATGTCCCTGCCACGCGTCGTCATCCAGGCCGCCGACTTCGACCTCTCGGGCGAGGTCGCCGCCCTGCGCGCCGGAGACGGCGGCGTCGGCGCGGTGTGCAGCTTCATCGGCACCGTGCGCGACCGCAGCGACGGCGCCGACGTGCAGTCCATGGAGCTCGAGCACTACCCGGGCATGACCGAAAAGGCCATCGAGGCCATGATCGACCAGGCCTTCGCCCGCTTCGACATCCGCGGCGTACGGGTCATCCATCGGGTGGGGCCACTTCAGCTCGGCGACCAGATCGTGCTGGTGGCGGTCAGCTCGGCACACCGCGGCGAGAGCTTCCAGGCCTGCGAGTTCCTGATGGACTACCTGAAGACGCAGGCGCCTTTCTGGAAGAAGGAAACCACGCCCGAAGGGGCCCGCTGGGTCGATGCGCGCGTGAGCGATGACGCGGCGCTGGCGAGGTGGGGGATCTCGGCGGCGAATGGTTAAGCGGGGCTATTCGCCCCCCTCCGTCATCCCCGCGCTGGCGGGGACCCACGCCCGCCAATACATTCCCCTGGACGCACCGCGCTCCTGGGTCCCCGCCTTCGCGGGGATGACGGTGGGTGTGGCTCTCGCCATCCCGCGAACCGCTATCGCGGTGTGTGGGGAAGCGTGATCGCGTTCCTTACTTCGGCTGGAACCCGCTCGCCTTGATGATCCGCTCCCAGGTCTGCGTATACCGCCGCACCGTGGTGGCGAACTGCGCCTGCGGCTGGTAGCCGACGGTCAGGCCCATGGCCGTGAGCCGGTCGCGCACGTCGGGCTGGGCGATCACGCGCTGCAGGGCCTGCCCGAAGCGTTCGACCACGGGTGCGGGCGTGCCGGCCGGCGCGAACACGCCGTAGTAGGGCAGATCGTCGAGGTTGGCGAAGCCCAGTTCGGTGAAGGTGGGCACGTCGGGCAGCAGGGCCTGGCGCTTGTCGCCGATCACGGCCACCACGCGCAGCTTGCCGGCGCGGTGGTTCTCGATGAAGTCGGGGATGGAGCCCACGCCGGCCTTGATCTGGTTGCCCAGCATGTCGCCAATCATGGGCGCGCTGCCGCGGTAGGGGGCCGCCTGCAGGTCGAGCTTGTACTTCTGGCCGATGAGGGCGACCAGGAACTCCGGGATGGAGCCCGGCGCCGGGATGCCGATCGAGTCCTTGCCCCCCGTCTGCTGGACGTGGGCCACGTATTCCTGCAGGGTGCGCGCGGGGGTGCCGCCCGAGACCGCAAGGGCGTTGGCGAAGGTGGCGAAGCCGGCCACGGGGATGAAGTCGGTGGCCGGGTCGAAGCCGGGGTTGCGCGTGACCAGCGGGAGGATGGAGATGGAGTGGTCGTGGCTCAGGAAGAAAGTGGTGCCGTCGTTGCCGGCGGCCTTCAGGGCCTGGGCGGCGATCTGGCCGCCCGCGCCGGCGCGGTTCTCGACGACCACCGGGGTGTTGAGCGCGTCCTTGAGCTTGTCGGCCAGCGCCCGTGCGATGGCATCGGTGCCGCCGCCGGGCGGAAAGCCCACCAGGATGCGGATGGGCTGCTGCGCCGACTGGCTCCAGGCGGGCAGGCCGGTGGCAGCCAGCGCGAGGCCGGCAAGCAGGCCGCGGCGGACGGAAGAGGGCGTCGGATGGGTCATGGCAAGGGCTCGTCGGACGGGGGGTCCAAGGATACAGGATGCCTCGGCCGCGTGGCAGGGGCAGGGCCTGCTGCCTGGGGCATGCGGCCTTGACCTACGTCATGGCGCGTGGCCCCGCACCACCCTTGAAATACGCAAGACCCCGCCCAAGCTGCGGTGCAACAAGGAGCATCCCCATGCGTCTGGACAAACTCACGACCAAGTTCACCGAGGCCCTCGGCGAGGCGCAGAGCCTGGCCCTGGGCAACGACCATGCCTACATCGAACCCGAGCACCTGCTCGTGGCCATGCTGCGCCAGGAAGACGGCCCGCGCCCGCTGCTGCAGCGCGCCGGCGTCAACGTGCCCGGCCTGCTCGCCGCGGCCGAGCAGGCCATGCACAAGCGCCCGCAGGTGCAGGGCCAGGAGCAGGTCCAGGTCGGCCGTGACCTGGTCAGCCTGCTGCAGGCCGCCGAGAAGGAAGCCATCAAGCGCGGCGACCAGTTCATTGCCAGTGAACTCTTCCTGCTGGCCCTGGCGGAGAGCAAGCAGGACATCGGCCGCATCGCGCGCGAGAACGGCCTCACCCGCAAGTCGCTCGAGTCCGCCGTCGATGCGGTCCGCGGCGGGCAGTCCGTCGACAACCCCGAGGCCGAAGGCCAGCGTGAGTCGCTCAAGAAATACACCATCGACCTGACCGAGCGTGCCCGCCAGGGCAAGCTCGACCCGGTGATCGGCCGCGACGAGGAAATCCGCCGCGCGATCCAGGTGCTGCAGCGGCGCACCAAGAACAACCCGGTGCTCATCGGCGAGCCCGGCGTGGGCAAGACCGCCATCGTCGAGGGCCTGGCCCAGCGCATCGTCGCGGGCGAGGTCGCCGAGACGCTCAAGAACAAGCGGGTGCTGTCACTGGACATGGCTGCGCTGCTCGCGGGCGCCAAGTACCGCGGCGAGTTCGAGGAGCGGCTCAAGAACGTCCTCAACGAGCTCGCCAAGGACCAGGGCCAGACCATCGTCTTCATCGACGAGCTGCACACCATGGTCGGGGCCGGCAAGGCCGAGGGCGCGATGGACGCGGGCAACATGCTCAAGCCGGCGCTCGCGCGCGGCGAGCTGCACTGCGTCGGCGCGACCACGCTCGACGAGTACCGCAAGTACATCGAGAAGGACGCCGCGCTGG
>DAIMZU010000131.1:0-6945 GCA_036733845.1 Ramlibacter sp. | reverse complement strand
GACGTGGCCGACAGTGAACAGGTGGAGGCAGCCGCGGCCCAGGTCGAAGCGCGCTGGGGAGCCATCGACGTCTGGGTCAACAATGCGATGGCGACCATCTTCGCGCCGGCGCTGCAGGTATCTCCCGAGGACTTCCAGCGGGCCACGCAGGTCACCTACCTCGGCAGTGTCTGGGGCACCCAGGCAGCCCTGCGCCGGATGATGCCCCGCGACCGCGGCGTCATCGTCCAGGTCGGCTCTGCGCTGGCGTACCGGTCCATCCCGCTGCAGTCCGCCTACTGCGGGGCCAAGGCGGCCCAGCGGGGCTTCACCGACTCGATCCGCTGCGAGCTGGTCCACGAGCGCAGTTCCGTGCGGATCACGATGGTCCACCTGTCGGCGTTCAACACGCCCCAGTTCGAGTGGGGCCGCACCACGCTCGGACGCAGGCCGAGGCCCATGGGCAAGATCTTCCAGCCCGAGATCGCCGCTCGGGCGGTGTACGAAGCCGCGATCCACCCTCGCCGCGAGCATTGGGTGGGGTGGCCCGCCGTCCAGGCCATCCTGGGCACCCGCGTCCTCCCGGGGTTCCTGGACTGGATGCTCGGGCGCCGCGCCGTCGAGGGACAGCAGGACCACGAGCCGCTGCCGCCGCACCGGCCAGACAACCTCTGGGAGCCGGTCCCGGGTGAGTGGGGCGCCCACGGCCGCTTCGACGCGCAGGCGCGTTCGACCAGCACGCAGGTCCTGGCAAGCCGACACCGCTGGGGGGTCGCGGCGACCGCGGCAGCTGGGCTCGCGGGCGTCTGGCTGGTGTTTCGCTCGCGCCGGCGCACCCGCTGAGACACCCGGCGGCGAAGCCCCTAGTGCGAGCACCTCAGGTCGCGGGGAGCCGCGCCGAATTTCCGCCGGAAGCGCCTGTTGAAGTGCGACAGGTCGTGAAAACCCGCCTCGAAGGCGATACCGGCGATTGACCAGCCCGCGTAGCGAGGACTGGTCAGCATGGCGCGGGCGGCGTCGAGCCGGCGGTCGGTGACGAACTCGCTGAAGGTCGTGCCATGCTCTTCGAAAAGCATCTGCACGTAGCGCGGCGTGACGCCTTGCCGGCGGGCGATCTCATCGATGGTCAGGGCCGTTTCGCGCGTCAGCGCGGCCTTGATCGTTTCGAGCCGGGCGGCGCGCACACCACGCCCACGCGCAAGCTCGCGGCCCTCGCCGGTGGCGCCGATGGCCAGGGCCATCAGGTCGTACACGTGCGTGGCCACCAGCGCGCCCAGCACCGGATCAGCCAGCCGTTCGGGCAGGCTGGCGACGTACTGCCGCAGCAGCGCCAGCGCCGCATTGGCACCCGGGATGCACCGCGCGGCGGCGGCCTCCACGTCGGTCAGCATGGCAAGCGCCTGGAGCGGCACCCGGATGGAGAGGTAGGTGGCGTCCTGGAACTGCAGCAGCGATGGATGCCGGTACACCAGCAGCACGCCATCACCGACCTCAGGGATACCCTCGCGGCCGTCCTGGCTCAGCGACAGGTGCCCGCCGGTCTTGACCATGAGGCATACCGTGTCGTCACCATCGGCAAGGCGGACCGCCGGGCGGCCCGCGCGGGCGGTGAAGGGCTGCAGCATGAGGGCACGGCGCAGGCCCGGTACGGCGTGGATGTGCAGGTCCACCGGCTGGCCCGGCGGGGCGACGATTTCCATGCCGATGGACCGGTCGAACAGGTCGCACAAGGCCGGCAGGCGCTTCGCCGCCGGCAAATCGCCCGTCGCGATGTGCACGTTTGAAGAAGACCGGGGTCCGCTCGACATCTGCGCCTCCGGTTTCCTGGCTGCAGCCATTGCATTCTGGGAGTTTGGCGCCGGCCTGTCCACAGGCGCGAGTTCGCTGCCATCCCAGTGCCAGTTCGCTGGTGTCCGAGACGTCCGGGCCGTCCCACGGGACCATGGAGTCACTTCACCTGAAGGAGAAACTCATGTCAGCAAGTTCCCGTGCAGCCCTGTGCCTCGTGGCCATGTCGATGGCGCTGCCTGCCACAGCGCAAACCGCAGCTCCTGCGGCGGCCCAGGCGCAAGCCGCGGCAGCGCCGATCAAGCGCATCCCACTGCAGCGCTTCGACGTGCCCGGCACCGCGTACGAAACCGTCATCGGCATCGCCGAGATCTCGCCGAACGTCTCGATCGGGCGGCATACCCATCCGGGGCCCGAGTCAGGCTATGTGATGACCGGAAGTTTCGAACTGCTGATCGACGGCCAGGCGCCGCGACGGCTCGACGCTGGCGACTCCTACCAGGTGCCATCCGGCACCGTGCACGACGCCAGGTCGGGTCCGGAAGGAGCGAAGGTGCTCGCCACGTATGTCGTCCAGAAGGGACAGCCGCTGGCGTCGCCATTGGCTCCTTGATCGCCGCGCTCGGCCACGCCACCGTGGCCGGCACGCGATGCGACGGGTACGCGTCGCATAATTAACATAATGCAGATCGTCAGCAACTTGCAAGGGTGTCCAAGGGGCCCAGATGCGACCCCATCACCACCGGCCCGCGGGCTGCTGCTTGCGAACCTGCTGGCGGATCATGTCAGCGGCATCCGGCCGGCTGGCCTTCATCGCGAAATCCACAGCGGTCATGCCGAGCTGGTTCTTCATGTTGACGTCCGCGCCCGCCTCGAGCAGCAGGCGCACCGCCTGCGGGCTGCCGTACATGGCGGCCATCATCAGGGGCGTGGTGCCGTTGGGCGACTGGGCATCGATGAACGCATGGTGCTCCAGCAGCAGGTCCATGATGGCCAGGTGGCCACCGGTGGCGGCGTAATGCAGTGGCGCCCAGCCGGGCTTGTTGACGTGGGCTCCGCGTGCGATGAGCTGCCGCACGAACTCGGTGTGGCCCTTGAGCGAGGCCATCATCAGAGCGCTCTCGTCGGCCTTGTTGCGCACCTCGACCTGGATCTGGGGCGAAGCCAGCAGCACCTGGGCGACCTTCAGTGAGGGTTCCCGCAAGGCCAGGTACAGGCCGTGCTGGCCTTCGGCATCGACGGTGTTCGGATCGAACCCGCGGGCGAGGAGCTCCTGGACGACGGCAGGCTGGTCCCGCTTGATCGCCGCAAAGAAGTCTTCGAACGACCCGGCATGCGACGAAGAAATACCAAATACGACAACCAGATGCGCGATGATCTTGAAGAGTTTTGTCATGATCCGGGTCCTGCGGCGTCTGGGAAAAGACGCTCGAAATTCGACGATGTCTGGCGGCCGACCGATTCGACATCCATCCCCCGGATCTGTGCGATCTGGGCGGCCACGTGCGGAACGTAGGACGGATTGTTGGTCTTGCCGCGATGCGGCACGGGGGCCAGGTAGGGGCTGTCGGTTTCGATCAACAGCCGATCCATGGGCACGAACGCGGCCACGTCACGAAGGTCGGCGGCGCTGCGGAAGGTCAGGATCCCTGAAAAGGAAATGTAGAAGCCCAGGTCGAGCGCAGCCCGCGCGACGTCGGCAGTTTCGGTGAAGCAGTGGAACACGCCGCCCGCGCTGCCCGGGGAGCCCTCCTCGCCCTCCTCCTTCAGGATGCGGATCGTGTCCTCCGACGCCGACCGGGTGTGGATGACCAGCGGCTTGCCGCATGCCCGCGCGGCCCGGATGTGCACCCGGAAACGCTCGCGCTGCCACGCCATGTCGGCAATGGTCCGCCCCCCCTTGCGGGTGTCCATGCCGTAGTAGTCCAGGCCGGTCTCGCCAATGGCGACGACGCGCGGCAGGGCCGCACGCTCCAGAAGGTCGTTGACCGTGGGTTCCGTCACGCCTTCGTTGTCCGGGTGCACGCCCACGCTGCACCAGAAGTTGTCGTAGGTGGTTGCGAGGGCATGGACCTTCGGGAATTCCTCGAGGGTGGTGCAGATGCACAGGGCGCGGTCGACGCCAGCTTCGGCCATGGCGTCGCGGATGGCGGGAAGCTGAGGTTCGAGCTCCGGGAAGCTCAGGTGGCAGTGGGAATCGACGAACATCGTGGGAAGGAAAAGTCGCGCTGCCTGCCGACTCGCGAAGGCGACAGCATATGCCCGCCGGGACCGGCGAGGGCCGGAATGGCCGGATCAGAGCGTCTGCGTCGGCCGCTCGGAGCCGAGATGGCTGCCCAGGATTTCCTCGATCTTGACCTTGAGGACCCGGGATTTGTCGTCGGCGGGAAACCGGATGCCCACGCCCTGCGTCCGGCTGGCCGCCGCGCGCGGTGGCGTCACCCAGGCCACCTTGCCGGCGACGGGATAACGCTGCGGGTCGTCCGGAAGAGACAGCAGCACGTAGACGTCATCGCCGAGGCGGTATTCGCGCGTCGTGGGCACGAAGATGCCCCCCTCGGTGAACAAGGGGATGTACGCCGCGTACAGGGCGGCTTTTTCCTTGATGGCCAGTTGGATGACGCTCGGGCGGGCAGTGGTGGTGCTCATGGATCTCGCAGGACCATCCGGGCGGAGATGGGGATGTCGAAAACCTTCAGTTTAAAGCCGCGCGGGCCCGGCTCACAAGCGCTTCGAGCATGAGCCCGGCATTGAAGGGATGCTCGGCGCTTCGCATCTGGGTGCCGAGTTCACGCCACCACTCGGTCAGCCGGGGAATGGAAGCGGCCTTCGGCAGGTCCTGAGGGTCGAAGAAGCGGGCCGAGCCGCCAACCTGCACGACCAGCAGGTCGTGGCAGAGCTTCTGCAAGGCCTGGACGGCCTGCGCCGGCGGCAGGCTGGCCAGTGCGGCGACATCGCCACGCGCGACGGCGCGCGGCAACCTGGCCCATTGCTGGGCGCCCAGGCCTTCCCGCGAGGCCCGCAGGGCATCTTCGGGACGCCCCCCCGCGGCACGCAGCAGCACCGCCGCGTCGGGACCCGGAACGCCCTGCTGCTCCAGCCAGGCCAGGGCTTCCGCCGGGGAAGGCCAGTCCAGGGCGTGCCCGAGGCAGCGGCTTCGGATGGTGGGCAGCAGCAGGTGCGCCGCCTCGCTGGAGAGGATGAATCGCACCTCGCCAGCCGGTTCCTCGAGCGTCTTGAGCAGGGTGTTCGCCGTGATCGCATTCATGCGATCCGCGGGGTGCACGAGGACCACCTTGCCCTGCCCGCGGCCGCTGGTGCGCTGGGCGAACTCGACCATGTCGCGCATGGCCTCCACCCGGATCTCGCGGCTGGGCTTGCGCTTCTTCTCGTCGAGTTCCTGCTGGGCTTTCTCCGGCAGCGGCCAGCCGAGCTCCAGCATGGCCGTCTCGGGCATGAGCACCATGAGGTCGGCGTGCGCGCGGACCTCGATGGCATGGCAGCCGGGGCAGTGTCCGCAGGGGCCGTCCGGCTGCAGCGCCTCGCACAGCCAGGTCCGTGCCAGGCCCAGCGCCAGTTCGTATTGCCCGAGCCCGGAGGGGCCGTGCAGCAGGAGCGCATGACCGGGCTGTTCCGCGAGCCGCTGCCGCTGGCGCTCGATCCAGGGCGGCGTCATGGAAGCCCCCGGGCCAGCAAGGCTTCACGAACCTGCGCCCACACCGCATCACGGCTGCGGTGGGCGTCGATGCGCACGAACCGTGCGGGTTCCGCCTGCGCGCGTTGCGCGTAGCCGTCGGCCACGCGCTGGAAGAACGCGAGCGGCTGCGACTCGAAGCGATCGGCTGCGCGCGCGGCCGCGAGCCGGCGGGCGGCTTCCTCGGGCGGGAGCTCGAACAGCAGCGTGAGGTCGGGCTGCCGCAGGCTGCCGTCCGGACGGCCCTGGACCCAGCGCTCGAGTTGAGCAAGTACCTGCAGGTCGAAGCCCCGCCCTGCCCCCTGGTAGGCAAAGGTGGCATCGGTGAACCGGTCGCACAGCACGACCTCGCCGCGTGCCAGGGCCGGCTCGATGACGGTGCCGAGGTGGTCGCGCCGGGCGGCGAACATCAGGAGCGCCTCGGTCAGCGCGTCCATCGGCTGGTTCAGCGCGAGCTCGCGCAGGCGCTCGGCCAGTGGCGTGCCGCCGGGCTCGCGGGTGCGCGTGACGGTACGGCCCGCACCTCCCAGCAGTTCGGCCAGTGCGTCGACGTGGCTGGACTTGCCGGCCCCGTCGATGCCTTCGATGCTGATGAAGAGTCCCTGGCTCATTGTCCCCGCTGGTACTTGTTGACGGCCCGGTTGTGTTCGTCCAGGGAGGCACTGAAGTGGCTCGTGCCGTCGCCCCGTGCAACGAAGTAGAACATGCCGCTCTGCGCAGGTTGCACGGCCGCGAGCAGCGATTCGCGGCCGGGCATGGCGATCGGGGTCGGCGGCAGGCCGGCGCGGGTGTAGGTGTTCCAGGGCGTGTCGCGCCGCAGGTCCGAGCGGCGCAGGTTGCCGTCGAATTCGGGGCCGATGCCGTAGATGACGGTGGGGTCCGTCTGTAGAGGCATGCCCACGCGAAGCCGGTTGTGGAACACCGAGGAGATCATGGTGCGCTCGCTGCGCTGGCCGGTTTCCTTTTCGATGATGCTGGCCAGGACCAGCGCGTCTTCGGGCCTGCGCAGCACGGAGTGCTCGGTGCGCTGGCTCCATGTGGCCTCGAGCTTGCGGTCCATGGCGCTCAGGGCGCGCCGCAGCACCGCGAGGTCGCTGCTGCCCTTGGAAAAGGTGTAGGTGTCCGGAAAGAAACGCCCCTCCGGGTGCAGCCCCGGCCGGCCGAGCCGCTCCATGAGGGCCTCGTCGCTCAGGCCGGCCGAATCGGCACGCAGGTCGGCCTCCCGGCCCAGCGCTGCCCGGAACTGGCGGAAGGTCCAGCCCTCGATCAGGGTGACGGCGCGCAGCGCCTCCTCGCCACGCGCGAGCTTGCGCAGAAGCTGGTGGGGGGTGATGCCGCGCTCGAGTTCGTAGCTGCCGGCCTTGATCTGCCGGGCCTGCCCGGACCAGCGGAACCATGCAAAGAGGATGGTGGGGGACACGTCCACGCCCGCATCCGCAACGGCTTGCGCCACCGCACGCGGCAGCGTGCCGGGCTCGATGGAC
>DAIMZU010000130.1:0-7006 GCA_036733845.1 Ramlibacter sp. | reverse complement strand
CGATCCACCCACGGCGGACGTAGGCAGCCAACGCGCGGCTGACCGACTCGGCACTCAGGCCGACATAGCTGCCGATGTCCGAACGCAGCATGCGAAGCTCGAACTCACGCCCCGACCAGCCGCGTTCGCGCATGCGGGCCGACCACTGCAACAGGAACCACGCCACCCGTCCGTCCGAGTGACAGTTCACGAGACAGACCCGCAACTGCAAGTCACGGACCTTCTCCTCGGCAGCGAGCCGCAACAGGCGGTTGAATGCTTCGACCGGCAAGGTATCGCGATCGCGAACGGGGACAAAGGGCAGATGGCACACCTGGCAGTCCTCCAGTGCCGTGGCGGTGCACTGGTGAAAACCGCAGGGCAGCGCATCGAGCCCGAGGAGATCGCCGGCAATGGGAAAGGAGGTGACCTGCTCACGCCCGTCGTCGAGGGCGAGTGAGACCTTGAAGGTGCCCAGGGTCACGAGGTAAACGCCGCAGGATCGATCCGATTCCCGGAACAGAACCTGCCCGCGTCGCACCCGGCGGTCAGCCCGCCCCTTGATGTCCGGCACGTGCAGGGGATGCGAGATCAGCAGATCGAGCGCGGCGCGCGTGGAAGCTGGAAGGGGTGCGGTGTCCATCGCGAGGACCATGGTTGTCGACCTCCGGGCGCTGACTATGCGCGCATTGCGCGCAGCCGAGCCATGAGACATGGCTATGGCTCGGTCGGCTTGATTGCGTCGAACGCGCGCCCCGCCCCAGGGCGCCAACCTTCTGAGTACCTGCTGACAGTAATCACGCTGTCCCCGGTCAGCAGCCGATAGATTGGGTGAGGAGCCCGTTGGCCAACCAGCCTGCAGACTCTGTTGTAGAACTTCAGGAGCACATCATGAGATTCCACATCATCCACGCCGCCGTGGCGGGGTCCCTCGTCCTGGCCGGCGCCGCCGCGTTCGCCCAAGCCGACGGACCCGCGAGCCCAGCGGTCCCGATCTCCTGGGCACCGGACACCCGCTCCATGGGGGCGGCACCGGCGATCTCGCGCCAGGAGCACCGCGCAAGGATTGCCGAGGAGATCCGCGAGGCCGATCGCCAGCCGCATGTGTATTCAGGCTCCGACGCAGGCATCCGGCTGAGCGAGGAGTTCCCCGGGAGCGTGCACACGCGCAGCGATCCGGCGCTGACACGGGCGCAGGTGTCCCGTGAGACGATGGACCAGGCACCGGGGCAGGCACAGGCGCGGTGGCGCGCCGCACCATTCAACTTCCCCTACTGAGACCGATGAGTGAAAGCCCCCAGGCCGGCGTTCAAAACGTCGACCGGGGGCTTTCCGCCGGCATGTCCGCGTGCTGCGCCGCGCTGCCGGAGCGCGACTGCATCCACGCGATCAGCGACGAGCGCATCGCCTCCTCGACCGACATGTCGATCGGAGTGACCCAGCTTGCGGGCACGAAGACGGTGTATCCCCCGATCATGTACCCCATGGGCAGGTAGACCGCCACGCGATCGCCGGGCTGGAACCCGGCGGGCAGGTCGGCGAAGCTGCGCCGCGTCACCAGGCCGACGACCTCGAGTTCGTGGTCGGGCATCCGCAGCACGACCACCTGCTGGCCGCCATGCTTGCTGCCCGGTGCGAAGTACTCGGAAAAGCTTTTCAGCGAGGAGTAGATGCTCTTGACGACCGGCAATCGGGTGAACGGAAGCTCGATCAGCGCGAGGCCCTCGCGCACCCGCGGCTTGGACAGCACGGCGCCGATGCCCACGATGCTCAGGATCCCGAAGAACAGGCCCATCCCGGGCACGTAGAAACTCCCGATGACAGGCCGCAGCACCCACAGGGCGATCGACTCCACCCAGCCCAGGAACAGGACCAGCAGGTAGACCGTCAACACCAGGGGCAGCACGGTGAGCAGGCCGCGGAAGAAATACCTCGACAAGCGCTTCATCGGAGCAATTTAGCATGCGGCGCCAGGGGGTCCCCGCGAGTTCGATGGAGCCATCTCCCGCATCCGCGGCTCGGACCTGCGGGCCGGTCGCGCAGCCCGCTACCGCGAGTCCCGTCTAGCCTGCTGGCGCTTGCCGCGGGAACTCACATGCGCCAGGGTGCGCGCCTGCCCCATCGCCTGGGCGCGCTGGCGCGTGCTGACCGACCGCGGGGCTTGCGACCCCTTCCCCGCTGGCGCCGGACCTGCGGGCCGCCGTGCCGGCGCCTTCGTGCTCTTCGCAGTGGTGCGCGGCCCGGAGGACGCCGCAGGCGGCTTCACGCGCGTGCGCTCTGCGCGCTCCTGTCGCTCCTGCACCGCCTCGCGCCGCTGCTGTTCCTTCTCGAGCCGCTGCAGGGCCTGCGCGAACGCCTCCTGCTTCTGGCTGGTGCGCTCGTTCGACACGCCGCGCGGGCCGGACTTGGTGCCCGTGCGGGAGCGCGTCGCGACACGCTGGCGACGGTAGACATCCTGGAACTTGTCGCGCTGGGTGCGAAGCTGCCGCACGCGCTTTGAAAGCTCCTTGTCGTCCAGCCCGCGGACCTGGTCCGAAAGACTGGACTCGAACAGCGCCATTTCCTTGTCGCTGAGCAGCCGTGCCGCCTGGATGCGATTCAATGCCATCGTGTCACTCCTGGTGAATGCAACAGAGACGATAACGCGAGCGAGGTGAGCTGCCTGTAGGTCATCAGCGACTCGTGGGCGCGCGAAGAAGGTCCCGCGCAGCGCCGTGGCATCCAAAGGCGGAATAATCAGCCAATGTCCATCTCCGCCCGTGCCCGGAACGCCGGCTTCCTTGCCCGCGTGACCGCCGCCGCCATACTCGCGGTGGCGGCAGTCCCGGCCCTGCCGCAATCCGCCGACCTGTGGGACATCGCGCGCACCCGTCCGCACATCGTCATCGTGATGCGCCATGCCGAAACCCACCCCGGCAACGGCAGCATCTTCGACCCGAGCGGTCAATGCCGGGGCGAACAGATGCTGACTCCCAAGGGCCGGGAAGACGCCACCGCGGCCGGCCGGGCCTTCGCTTCCCAGGGACTCGGGCCGGCTCGGCTGACCGTGGTGTCCTCGGCCATGTGCCGCACCCGCGATACCGCCCTCCTCGCATTCGGAAAGGCACAACTCGACCCCGCGCTGCGTGAGGTCGCTTCCGCCTCCGGCGGGCAGATGAACGAAGCGCTCGACGCGGCGGACGCGATCATCCGAAGCCGGCGTGGACCCCACCCGCTGGTGGTCGTGACGCACCTGCCGAACATCGATGCCATGACCGGCGAGCAGCCGCCCCATCATGAGGCGGTGGTGGCCCAAGCCGATGAGCGAGGGCAGCTCACGGTCCTGGGGCGGGTGAGGCTTTACTGAGCCGGCCACCCCGCCCCGGTGCTGAACCATTCGCGCATCCCGAGGTCCCACCGCTTTCATCAACCCCACCCTTCGTTCCCATGACCCAAGATGAAACCCGCGCCGTCCTGACCCTCAGCCTGATGGCGGCATTCGTCGATGGCGAGAAGCACGAGCGCGAACGTGAAGAGATCAAGCGCATCGCACAGGGGCTGGCCTCCGACGAGAGCCTGCACCTGCCCACCCTCTACCAGGACGTCCTGCTCAAGCGTGTCTCCCTTGCCGGCGTCGCGGCGGGGCTCGGCAGCCCGGCGTCCCGGCAGCTCGCCTACGAAATGGCCGTGTGCGTGTGCGACGCCGACGGCGCGCAGTCCGAAGCCGAACGCGGTTTCCTGAACCAGGCGCGCGGCGCACTCGGTCTGGCCGCACCCGGGGCGGCGGAGTTCTCGCGCGAGGCCGATGAACTCGCATCGGTTCCGCTGGCCGCCGACGCCGCGCCGGCGCGCGTCCGGCCGGGCGCGGCCAGCGGCGTCGACGAAGCGGAACTCGACCGTGCCATCCTGAATGCTTCCATTCTTAACGGCGCCCTCGAACTGCTGCCCGAGACACTCTCGACCATGGCGATCATTCCGCTGCAGATGAAGCTCGTCTATCGCATCGGCAAGGCGCACGGATATGAGCTGGATCGCGGCCACGTGAAGGACTTCCTGGCCACCGCCGGCGTCGGCCTGACCTCTCAGTTCATGGAGCAGGCCGGCCGCAAGCTGCTCGGCGGCCTGCTCGGCAAGCTTGGTGGCGGCATCGCGCGAGGACTCGGCAACCAGGCGGTGAGCTCGGGCATGAGCTTCGCCAGCACCTATGCCCTGGGGCATGTGGCCAAGCGCTATTACGCGGGTGGAAGGCAGTTGTCCCCGCAGATGCTCAAGGACGCGTACGCGAGCGTCGTCGACCAGGGGCGCACCCTGCAGACGCAGTACCTTCCGGCGATCCAGGAGAAGGCGCGCACGCTCGATGCGGGCCAGGTGCTGGCACTGGTGCGGGGGGCGTGAGATACGAAAGCTGCCTCTGGTTACCGGCTGAGCGCCACCAGCGGTATCGTGGGAACTGCCGCGACGCCAAGTTGCGGGGGGATATCGCATGATGAACCGGCGTCAATTCGCACTGGTCTTCCCGGCAATCGGTTTGGCCGCTTGTGGCGGCGGCAGCGGAGGCGGCGACGCGGTGGGGCTCGGACCCGTCTCGACGGATCCCGGCACCCTCGACCCACCGCCTGCTCCGGACCCTTCAGACCCGGCCAGGGAAATCGTTTCTTCCAAGCCACCTGGCTATGTCCTGGCTGCCGAGCCGGCACAGCGCGTGAACACCGGCACAGTGGCGAGCCCCCGGCTGGTGAGCGTCGAGGCACTGCGCGACGGCGGCTTCTCGGTCCTGTGGTCCGAAGGGGACTCCCGGCTGCGACTGCGCCAGTACGATGCGGACGGACTTCCTTCTGCCATCGATACGCAGGTGACCCCCAACGCGGAGGCCGGCGAAAGAATCCACCACGTGACCGGCGCCATCATGGCGGACGGCACGTGGGTGGCTGCCTGGGTGAGCGATCGGCCCGCGCCGGACATACCACTGGAAGTGGGCGTGTTCAACACCCGGGTGCATGCGCAGCGCTTCGCTGCCGATGGCAATGCGATGACCGCGCCCGTGGTCGTTGCCTCACACACCTATCGCTCGCATTCCCGGTCATCGACCCTGGGAGACGTGCAGATCGCTCCCCTCTCGGACGGCAACTACGTCGTCGGGTGGTCGATCCCTTCGTTTTCCGTGGAGGGCTTCCGCTATCACCTCAGCAACCGGATTTACAGCCCGGCCCACGAACCGCTCATCGATGCATTCGACATCGGCGTCCGCGGAGCGCGAGGCGGCAGCTATCGACTGTCGCCAGACGCATGGGGCGGGTATGTGGCAACTGTGGAGCAGTTCGATGAGGACGACCGACCCGTCACCCATATGGTGCACCTGGGCCCCGAGCCCCAGCTGCAACTGACGGCGGGATTCCATGGCGCGCTCCTGCTTCCAATCGTGCAGCGGCGCTACGTCCACATCCGCAGAGTTGACGGCGAACTTGTGGGCCTGGAGATGTTGGACGATGCGGGGAACATCCTGAGCCGCAGAGATGTTCCGTCGCTCGCCCACGAGGCGAGGGTGCTTGCCGACGGCAGCTTTGTCGTCCTGTGGCAATCGGGCACCGCGGTCAGCTCCCAGCTGTTCGACCGCGAGGCGCACCCGCTGGACAGGCCATTCCCAGTCGCGCAGGAGGATCGCGCGCCAAAGCTCGCCCCCCTTGCAGGGGGTGGCTTCGTCATCTCGTGGACGACAGGCACCGGGAACCTGCAGCAGATCCACGCGCAACGCTTCGTGGAAATCCCGCAATAAGCAGGCGTGTCAACTGGCGGATCAGCGGCTTCCGCTATGTAGTCGCGCAGGTACACCCGCTCGTACTTGATCGTGCGCCACAGGCGCTCGACGAACACGTTGTCCCGCCAAGCGCCTTTGCCATCCATGGACAGGCGCACGCCGCGCCCGAGCAGGGCGTGGGTGGACTCCTCGGCGGTGAACCGGCTGCCTTGGTCGGTGTTGGTGAAGCTCGAACTCCTTGCACAGCTCGGCCATCGTCTTGTCTTCACGCAGCGCTGCCCAGCGCCGACTTGGCCTTTAAGGCCGCACTATGCGAGTGGCGTGTGCGCCGCCCAACTCCTTGTCGCAAAGCCCGTCTTCGGCGCGGCATCTTGCCCGGAGTCTGCTTTATCTAACCTGTTCAAATTTGCGAAGCCACCTCTGTCTCGGTGATAACGAGCCGCATAGTTAAACTGAACTATGGACGCACGGCATCACCGTGAACATGATGGCGGAACTTGGAATGTTTAGCGTTGAAGACGTTGCTTGCAGCTAGATCAGCAGACGTCAAGCCGTTTGGATTTCCTGCGCGCGATACCACGCTCGCACACCTCCAGCGCCATTACGATTGGATCCACTCCATGTCCTCCTCCTTCGCTCCTACTCCGTTCTGCACCTCCCTCGCGTTCCGCTTTGGCTTAAGTGGGATTGTGGGGTGCATTGCCTTGGCCTCAACTTTCAACGCCTTTGCAGGTCCGGTGCAGGATTACGGCAACGAGGTGTCAAATTTCGAGAACCTCAACGCCATTGCCTATCGGCATGGCTACTTAATCGGCCCCGATACGAACCCGAGCACCGGCGGGGCCCAGTTGCGGGAACAAGAAGACGCTGGGGTCGGTACGACCACTATCCTTTATCCGGGCGACACCGGGGGCGAGTCTCGGGCAACGGCGAACTGGGGCCAGCTGAAACTCTATGCGCGAGCGAACGGGAGCGCTTCCGGCAGTGTCGGGTCCTACCCTAAAGCCGCCGCTCGGGAGGTCCTGACGATTACCGGCGGTGATGGTTCAGCGACGGTTCACCACGTCGTCGTACGAGGAAAGGGCGTGGCGCTTGTAAGAAGCGGAGGGTATGGATATGTGCAGTTCGGCTCCCAGGTTAACAGTGTCGGAGCAGCCGGCTGGAGATCAGCGGGATTCGGATATCAGTTCTACAGCGACCTCGATCGGGTTTACGGTCACGACAATAATCAGTGCAACGCTGGATACGGATCACAATGCGTGTTTACATCCGATGGAAACCTAGGTACGGTGG
>DAIMZU010000129.1:0-7024 GCA_036733845.1 Ramlibacter sp. | reverse complement strand
CCCCCACCCCTGCGCTGCCCATTCGCATCGCCATGATCGAGGCGCTGTCCGGCCCCTTCGCCAACACCGGCGAATCGGTGCTGCGCAACCTCAGCTGGGCGGTCGAGCGCGTCAACCAGCGCGGGGGCGTGCGCCTGCCGCAGGGCGCACGGCCGCTGCAGCTGGATCGCTATGACAACAAGAACCAGGCCGAGGAGGCGCTGTCGGTGCTGCGATCCGCCATCGACGACGGCGCGCGCATCATCGTGCAGGGCAATTCGTCGGCGGTGGCCGCGACCCTGATCGACGCGATCAACAAGCACAACGAGCGCGACCCGCAGCGGCGCGTGGTGTTCCTGAACTACTCGGCGGTCGATCCCATCCTCACCAACGAGCGCTGCAGCTTCTGGCATTTCCGCTTCGATGCGCATGCGGACATGCGCATGGCGGCGCTGATGCAGGTGCTGCGAACCGATCGCAGCGTGCGCAGCGCGTACCTCTTCGGCCAGGACTACAGCTTCGGCCAGGCGGTCCTGCGCGAGGCGCGCCGCCAGCTCGGCCTGCAGCGCCCCGACGTGCAGATCGTCGGCGACGAGCTCCATCCGCTCGGGCGCATCCGCGACTTCCTGCCTTATGCGGTCAAGATCAAGGCCAGCGGCGCGCAGGCGGTCATCACCGGCAACTGGGGCAACGACCTCACGCTGCTGGTCAGGGCCGCCCGCGATGCCGGTTACGAGGGCAAGTTCTACACCTTCTACGGCAACGCGCTGGGCGCGCCGGCGGCGATCGGCGAGGCGGGCGTGGGCAAGGTGATCGCGGTGGCCGACTGGCTGCCCAACGTGCCCACCCGCGAGAGCGAGGCCTTCTACCAGTCCTTCCGGCAGCGCTTTCCCCGGCCGCAGGACGACTATGTGCACATGCGCATGCAGATGCTGATGGAAGCCCTGGCCCAGTCCATCGAAAAGGCCGGCAGCACCGAGGCGGGCGCGGTGGCGGCGCAGCTTGCACGGGTGAAGGTCGAACTGCACGGGCAGCGGGGTCACATGCGCGCGTCCGACCACCAGTTCCAGCAGCCGCTGGTGGTGGGCGTGATGGACCGGCAGGGTACGCCTGGGGTGAAATTCGATGTCGAAGGCTCGGGGTATGGCTTCCGCGTGATCCAGCAGGTCAGCCCCGAGCAGGCCGAGATGCCGACCACCTGCCAGATGGCGCGGGCGGCCTGAGCTGCGGCATCGGGGAGAATCGGGGCACCATGCGCGCCGCCATCCAGAACCTCGAAGCCTCCCGCATCCGCGAAGTTGCCAACGCCGGCATCGGCCGGGCCGATGTCCTGGCCTTCTGGTTCGGCGAAAGCGACGAGGCCACGCCGGACTTCATCCGTGAGGCGGCCATCGAGTCGCTGCGCCAGGGCGAGACCTTCTACGCGCACAACCTGGGGCTGCCCGAGCTGCGCGAAGCGCTGGGCCGCTACACCTGCGGGCTGCACGGCGCAGACGTGGGCGCCGGGCGCATCGCGGTCACCTCCGGCGGCGTGAGCGCGCTCATGCTGGCGGTGCAGGCGCTGGTCGATGCCGGCGACGAGGTGCTGGTGGTCACGCCCGTGTGGCCTAACCTGCTCGCGCAGCCGGCGATCATGGGCGCGCAGGTGCGCACCGTGTCACTGCGACCGGTGGCCGGCGCCTGGACGCTGCCCCTGGACGAACTGCTGGCCGCGATCACGCCCGCGACGCGGCTTCTGGTGCTGAACTCGCCCAGCAACCCCACTGGCTGGACACTCACGCAGACCGAGCAGCAGGCCATCCTGGAGCATTGCCGCGGCACTGGCACCTGGATCCTTGCCGACGAAGTCTACGAGCGGCTGTTCTACGAGCCGTCGGCGCGGGGGTGCGCACCCAGCTTCCTCGACCTGGCCGGCGCGGACGACCGGGTCGTGGTGGCGCACAGCTTCTCCAAGAGCTTCCTCATGACCGGCTGGCGGCTCGGCTGGCTGGTGATGCCGCCGGGGCTGGTCGAGGCCGTCGGCAAGCTGATCGAATTCAACACGTCCTGCGCCAGCGTGTTCTCGCAGCGCGGCGCGCTGGCTGCGCTGGCGCGTGGCGATGAGGTCACGCCCGGCGTCGTGGATCACCTGCGGGCCTGCCGGGACACGCTGGTGCCGGCCTTGCAGGCGCTCCCGGGCGTCGAACTGGCACCTCCGCCGGGTGGCATGTACGCCTTCTTCCGCCTGCCCGGTTTCGACGACTCGCTGGCCACGGCCAAGCGGCTGGTGGCCGAGGCCGGGTTGGGCCTGGCACCCGGCAGCGCCTTCGGCCCCGAGGCCGAGGGCTGGTTGCGCTGGTGCTTTGCCTCGCGTGACCTCGGCAGGCTGCAGCAGGGCGTCGACAGGTTGGCCCGTTGGCTCAGGTGACGGTTCGAGGGGGCGTGGTGGCGAACGCCGCCGCCCCGCGCTATAATTCAAAGCTTTGCACCGCCCAGCGGTTTGAAGCCACCGCACGTCGGGGCTCGAATTCCAGCCCCTGACGCAAGTCCCAACGTTCCCAAGGAATCGACATGTCCGCCCTCAACAAGGCCGAGATCGTGCAATCGCACGGCCGCGGCGCCAACGACACCGGCAGCCCGGAAGTGCAGGTCGCCCTGCTGACCGCCCGCATCAACGAGCTGACCCCCCACTTCAAGACCCACGCCAAGGACCACCACGGCCGCCGGGGCCTGCTTCGCATGGTCAACCGCCGCAAGAGCCTGCTGGCCTACCTGAAGGACAAGGACGCCGAGCGCTACACCGCGCTGATCGGCAAGCTCGGCCTGCGCAAGTAAGCCGGCAAGCAAGCAAGCACGCGACGCGCCTGAGTTGGCTCCTTCCGCTGACTCAGGCGCGTTTGTCTTCCGGCCCATGCCGGACCCGCGAGCACCCCGCGACGGAGCACGCGCTGTGTCATTCCCCAGGGGCTGGTGGCAGCCCCAGCCCCTCGGGAATGGCATCGTGCCCCCGGAGCGCTCATCTCTCCAAGCTACAAGAAAGCGCATTGCCCATGACCATCTTCAACAAAGTCACCAAGAGCTTCCAGTGGGGCCAGCACAAGGTCACCCTCGAGACCGGTGAAGTCGCCCGCCAGGCGTCCGGCGCCGTCATCGTCAACATCGACGACACCGTGGTCCTCGCCACGGTGGTGGCCTCCAAGTCCGCCAAGCCCGGCCAGGACTTCTTCCCCCTGACGGTCGACTACATCGAGAAGACCTACGCCGCCGGCAAGATCCCCGGCAGCTTCTTCAAGCGCGAGGCCAAGCCCAGCGAACTCGAGACGCTCACCTCCCGCCTGATCGACCGCCCGATCCGTCCGCTGTTCCCCGAGGGCTTCTTCAACGAAGTCCATGTCGTCATCCACACGCTGTCGCTCAACCCCGAGGTCGACGCCGACATCGCGGCCATGATCGGCACCAGCGCCGCCCTGGCCATCTCCGGCATTCCCTTCGCCGGCCCGATCGGCGCCGCGCGCGTGGGCTACATCAACGGCGAATACGTCCTCAACCCGGGCCAGACCCAGCGCAAGGACTCGCAGATGGACCTGGTCGTCGCCGGCACCGAAGCCGCCGTGCTGATGGTCGAGTCCGAAGCCCAGCAGCTGTCCGAAGAGATCATGCTCGGCGCGGTGGTCTTCGGCCACCAGCAGGGCAGGGTCGCGATCGACGCCATCCACGAACTCGTCCGCGAGGCCGGCAAGCCGGTGTGGGACTGGCAGCCGCCCGCCCGCGACGAGGCCTTCATCGGAAGGGTCACGGCCGTGGCCCAGGACAAGCTGCGCGCCGCCTACCAGATCCGCAGCAAGCAGGCCCGCACCCAGGCGCTGCGCGAAGCGTCGTCCAGCGTGCACGCCGCGCTGGCCGCCGAGGGCATTCCCTTCGATGCGGTCAAGGTCGACGAGCTGATGTTCACCCTCGAAGCCGGCATCGTCCGCAGCCAGATCCTTGCCGGCGAGCCGCGCATCGACGGCCGCGACACCCGCACCGTCCGCCCCATCGAGATCCGCACCGGCGTGCTGCCCCGCACCCACGGTTCGGCCCTGTTCACGCGCGGCGAGACCCAGGCGCTGGTGGTGACCACGCTGGGCACCGAGCGCGATGCCCAGCGCATCGACGCACTGGCCGGCGAGTTCGAGGACCGCTTCCTGTTCCACTACAACATGCCTCCCTTTGCCACCGGCGAAGTCGGCCGCATGGGCACGACCAAGCGCCGCGAGGTCGGCCATGGCCGCCTGGCCAAGCGCGCCCTGGCGGCCTGCCTGCCCCAGAAAGACGAGTTCCCGTACACCATCCGCGTGGTCTCCGAGATCACCGAATCCAACGGCTCCTCGTCCATGGCCTCGGTCTGCGGTGGCTGCCTGGCCATGATGGACGCCGGCGTGCCCATGAAGGCGCACGTGGCGGGTATCGCCATGGGCCTCATCAAGGACGGCAACCGCTTCGCGGTGCTCACCGACATCCTGGGCGACGAGGACCACCTCGGCGACATGGACTTCAAGGTCGCAGGCACCACCAACGGCATCACGGCCCTGCAGATGGACATCAAGATCCAGGGCATCACCCAGGAGATCATGCAGGTCGCGCTGGCCCAGGCCAAGGAAGCCCGCATGCACATCCTCGGCAAGATGCAGGACGCCATGGGCGAGGCCCGCACCGAGGTCAGCGACTTCGCGCCGCGCCTGTACACCATGAAGATCAACCCCGAGAAGATCCGCGACGTCATCGGCAAGGGCGGCTCGGTCATCCGTGCGCTCACCGAAGAGACCGGCACGCAGATCGACATCGGCGAGGACGGCACGATCACCATCGCCTCCACCGATTCCGACAAGGCCGACGAGGCCCGCCGCCGGATCGAGCAGATCACCGCCGAGGTCGAAATCGGCAAGGTCTACGAAGGCCCCATCACCAAGATCCTCGACTTCGGCGCGCTGGTCAACCTGCTGCCCGGCAAGGACGGCCTGCTGCACATCAGCCAGATCGCCCATGAGCGCGTCGAGAAGGTCACCGACTACCTCAGCGAAGGCCAGGTCGTGCGCGTCAAGGTGCTCGAGACCGACGAGAAGGGTCGCATCAAGCTGTCCATGAAGGCGCTGCTCGAGCGCCCCGCGCGCGACGCCGCCCCCGCGGCGGACGTCCAGTAAGGCGGACAGCCGTTTTCCGGTGCCGCCGCAGGGCGGCACCCAGGGAGCCAACATGAAAGCCGTCGAGATCTCCGAGTTCGGCGCCCCCGAGGTGCTGCGCATCACCGATCGCCCCGACCCGGTGCCCGGGCCGGGCGAACTGCGCATTCGCGTCGCTGCCAGCGGCGTGAACCGGCCCGACGTGGTCCAGCGCACGGGCAACTACCCGGCCCCACCCGGCGCCCCGGACATCCCGGGGCTGGAAGTGGCCGGCACGATCGAGTCCGGCGACGCCCCGGCGCTCGCGGCCGCGGGACTTGCGGTCGGCGACCGCGTGTGCGCCCTGGTGGCGGGCGGCGGCTATGCGCAGCTGTGCGTCGCCCCCATCGCGCAGTGCCTGCCGGTGCCGGCCGGCCTGTCCGACATCGAGGCCGCCTCGCTGCCCGAGACCTTCTTCACCGTCTGGAGCAACGTCTTCGACCGGGCGCGCCTGCAGGCGGGTGAGACCCTGCTCGTGCAGGGCGGCAGCAGCGGCATCGGCGTCACGGCCATCCAGATGGCCAAGGCGCTGGGCGCCACCGTGCTGGTCACCGCAGGCAGCGACGAGAAATGCGCCGCCTGCCTGTCCCTCGGGGCTGACCATGCCATCAACTACCGCACGCAGGATTTCGTCGCCGAGGCGAAGCGCCTGACCGACGGCAAGGGCGTGAACGTCATCCTCGACATGGTCGCGGGGAGCTACGTCGCGCGCGAGGTCGAGGCCCTGGCCGAGGACGGCCGCCTGGTCATCATCGCGGTGCAGGGCGGCGTCAAGTGCGAGTTCAACGCCGGCCTGGTGCTGCGGCGCCGGCTCGCCATCACCGGCTCCACGCTCCGGCCGCGGCCCGTTGCCTTCAAGGCGGCCATTGCGCAGTCGCTGCGCGAGCGGGTCTGGCCCCTCATCGAAAGCGGCGCGATCCGGCCCGTGATCCATTCCACGTTTGCCGCGGCCGACGCCGCCCAGGCCCACGTGCTGATGGAATCCAACCAGCACATCGGCAAGATCGTCCTGACCTGGTGAATCAATGAACAAGAAGAAGCTCATCGCCGGCAACTGGAAGATGAACGGCAGCATCGAGTCCAACGACGCGCTGGTGCGTGCCGTGGTCGCCGGCCTGGCCGGCGCTGATTGCATGGCCGCGGTGTGCGCACCTGCGCCTTACCTGGCGCAGGTGCAGATGCTGCGGCATGGCAGCACGCTCGAACTGGGTGCGCAGGACGCCTCCGTCCATGCGCAAGGCGCCTACACCGGTGAGGTGTCTGCCGCCATGCTCAAGGAGTTCGGCGTGCGCTATGTCATCGTCGGTCATTCCGAGCGGCGTCAGTACCACGGCGAGACCGACGCGCTGGTGGCGGACAAGGCCAAGGCGGCCCTCGCGCAGGGCATCACGCCCATCGTGTGCGTGGGCGAGACCCTGGCCGAGCGCGACGCCGGCCGCACCGAAGAAGTGGTCAAGCGCCAGCTTGCCGCCGTGATCCACGCCAACGGCCACTGCATCAGCGAGATCGTGGTGGCCTACGAGCCCGTCTGGGCGATCGGCACCGGCCGCACCGCGACGCCCGAGATGGCGCAGCAGGTGCACGCGGTGCTGCGGGCCCAGCTCAGGGCGGCCACGGCCCACAGCGACCGGGTCCATATCCTGTACGGCGGCAGCATGAACGCCGCGAATGCGGCCGCGCTGCTGGCTCAAGCCGATGTCGATGGCGGCCTCATCGGCGGCGCCTCGCTGAAAGCCGCGGACTTCCTGCAGATCATCGCGGCCGCCTCAGCGGCGGCCGCATCCGCCGCCTGAGCGCGCCAGCGCCGGCGGCCCCCCGTTTTCCTGGAGTTGAAGAGAAATGAACGTCCTGCTCACCGTGATCCTGAC
>DAIMZU010000128.1:0-7045 GCA_036733845.1 Ramlibacter sp. | reverse complement strand
CGTCCCCTCCTCGCAGCCGGAGGATTCAGGCCTGCAGCAGTTGCCGGTCGTCGTCACCCGCTACCTGTTCGGCGGCGGGCGGCTCGAAAACCAGCGCAGCCGTCAGCTCGGCCAGGCGCTGCGCCAGGACATCGTTCGCCGCTTCGGCGGCTTCGAGTTCGACGATGCGCTCGTCCAGCCCTGCGGCGGCCTGCTCGATGCGCTCGACCGCCTGCACCCGGCGCGCGAAGCTGCGCCGCCGCTCGCGCAACTGGGCGTCAAGCTGCGCCGCGGCGGACTTGTTCCACATCTCCAGCTCGGACAGGCCCGACTCGTAGACCACCCGCAGGCGCGCCGCGAGTGCGCGCACCAGGCGCTCGGCGAATTCGGGACGGGCCAGGCGCAACACGTTGGTCACGCCCAGGTACTGCAGGTGGCTGCGCTCGACCGCGTCGAGGTCCTGCAGGCAGCGCTCGAGGTCGGGCATGTTGGGCACCTGCAGCGAGAACCCGTGCTCGGTGTTGAGCTGCCGAAACGCGCCGCCCAGCATGGCCTGGATCTCCACGCCCGAGGCCCGCGCCCGCTGAAGCGTGCCGCGCAGACGCTCGAAGGTGGCGGCATAGGCCTTCTTGACGCCCAGCTTGATGCCGGGCTGGCGCAGCAGGCGCGTGAGCTCGGACATCTCGGCCTTCAGGTGCGAGGTGCCCAGCATCTCCATGACCTCTCGCAGCAGCTTGAGGTGAACCGACCGCACCGCATGGATGCGGGCGCCGCTTTCGTCGAAGTCGGCGCGCTCCTGTTCGATGCGGGCGCGCATGTGGCGGATGACCGCGACGTTCTTGCCGCGAAGGCCCTGCAACTCCACCCGCTGCTCGGCCAGGTCACGCCGCCGCAATTGAAGTGCGCGCCCCGCTTCGGTACGCAGGTCTTCAACGCCCGCAGCGACTCCGGCGCGCAGGATGCGCTGCCGTCCGCCCAGCATGCCGCGGCCCAGCGCCAGCTCCAGCGCGGGCAGGTTGCTGGCCATCAGAAGGTCGGTGTCGTTGCCGATCTTGGCGACCAGGCCCTTCTGGGCGGACACCGCGATCACGCGTTCGGCGGGCAATTGCAGGATTTCGGCGGAGGTCTCCCGCTGCCGCTCGATCTGCTGCTGCACCTGCTCGGGCGTGCTGAGCTGGTCCCATAGGGTGTCGATCTTGTTCAGCACCACCAGGCGGGAGTCCGCCTGGGCACCATCGACCTGCAGGTGGTCACGCCAGACGGACAGGTCCGAGCGCGTCACACCGGTGTCGGCGGCCAGGATGAACACCACCGCATGCGCCTGCGGGATCAGGTTGACGGTCAGCTCGGGCTCGGCGCCAATGGCGTTGAGCCCGGGCGTGTCCAGGATGACCAGCCCCTGCTTGAGCAGTGGATGGGCAATGTTGACCAGCGCATGCCGCCAGCGCGGCACCTCGATGCTGCCATCGGGCGAGGGCAAGGGGTTGTCCTCGGGCGTCTCGTCGTGCCAGAAGCCGAGGGCGCGAGCGTCTTCGAGGCTCACGTGGCGCACCTCGGCCACCTTGCGGAAGGCCTCGGCGAGCTGGTCCGGGTCGCGCGCGTCCAGCGGCACCACCTCCCAGGCGTCCGGCCGCTGGCGGTAGTCGGACAGGGCCTGCGGCGCCAGGCGGGTTTCGATTGGCAGCAGGCGCAGGCAGGGCGCCAGCTCGGCGTCCCAGCCGAGCTCGGTCGGGCACATGGTCGTGCGCCCGGCGCTGGCCGGCATGATCCGGCGCTTGTAGCCGGCGAAGAAGATCGCGTTGATCAGTTCGGACTTGCCGCGCGAGAACTCGGCGACGAAAGCCACCGTGACCTTGTCGGCCCGCAGCTGCTGCTCGAGGCGCCGCAGCCGCTCGTCCACCGCATCGTCCAGCAGGTCGTGGTCACGCAGCCAGTCAGCCAACGCCTTCAGGCGCTGGGCGAAGTCACGGCGCCAGGCGCCGTGCTGGTCGAACTGGTCGGTGAAGGAGAGGGTCACGGAGGGTGGCTGGGGGCTTGCTCATGAATATAGCACTTGGCCTACCCAAACAGCCCCCTCAACCCTTGGAGTCTTTCGGGGCAGATGGGCGACGTTCCTCGGATCAGGCGGGGTCGGCTGACATGGATACCTGGCGCGACTCCAGCGGCTTTGCGACCGGCTGGGGACCGGCGCCGTGTCGATCGGAAAAGCGCGACTGCATCGGCCGGAAGCTCGTGCCGACGCGGGATGCGTCTTCCGAGGGTCCGGTCCGCTCCGCCGCGTGGGTGGAATTCAACGAGAACTGCGGGCCTGTGCCGATCGTGGTCATGAGTGGTCCTCTTCTTCAGTGCAGCACCAGTTGCTGTTCCATCAGCCGTCCCCGCCACTGGCGCGAGGCCGTGAGCAACTCGGCGAGCTCGTCGATCAGCATCCTGGGGCTCGGGTCGTCGCCCACCAGTGTGCGGCACAGCACGATCTCCTGGTGGTCGGGCGCAAAGGCGAAGTGCGCCGCGCCCGTCGATTCGGCATTGCCGTTCGCGTCGAGCAGCGACTGGAACAGCTCGGGCTCGTGCAGCGGACGCGCGCGGCCGACTTCGGCGTACAGGCACAGCACGTCGGCGCGTTCGTCGTAGCGCAGTTCGGTGTGCAGCTCGTCGTCGACGAGGAAAGCGCAGGCGCGGTTGTGGTCCAGTTCCAGGCTGGCCAGGCCCAGGGAGGCGGCGAGCTGGCGCAGGACCTTGTCGATGTCCATGGCTGGCGGCCCCTCAGGCGGGCACGCCGGCGAGCCGGGCCTGCCAGTGTTCGGCCCAGGTGACGAAACGCGCCAGGGTGGCCAGGAAGCGCTCGGCGGAGAGGTCGGGCAGCGGCAGGCGCTGGCGCAGGCCCACGCGGCCCGAGGGGTCGCAGGACAGGGCGCTCTCGCCACTGCCGTCGCCCAGCCGATTGGCGGCAAGCAGCGCGCCCAGCGCCTGAGGGTCGGCGGGATCGATCCGGCCGACGGCGGCGCGCAGTTCGAGCGCCTGGGCCTGTTCGTCGTGGGTGAAGCTGACCGTGACACCGTCGAACCGCAGCGTGCACGCGCCGCTCGCACGCGGCGCCAGCTGCGGCAAGTCGAACTGGGTGCCCATGAGCCCCAACACCTCGAAGAATTGCATGCGGTTTTCCGGTGTCGGCGCAGTCATCGGGCCCCGTGGCGCGGTCCGTCAGCCTGGCGTCATCGGGTAGTAACCGCAGGCGCGGATCGGTTCCCCCGGCGCGTGCCGCACCGGCCTTTCAGGCGACCGGGACCTTGCCGGTGGCGAACTGCTGGCGCCAGTGGTCCGCCAGGTTGATGAAGCGCTCGATCGCCTTGAAGAAGGGCGGGAAGACCATGGCCTGCAGGTGGAAGCGCTGACGCAGCGAAAGGGCGCCGTGCTCGTCCCAGTGGAACAGGCTGGTGTGCTCGCGCACCTGCCCCAGTGCGTCGAGCATGCCGGGACGGCCCATGTCGGCGTGGCCCAGCGGCGCGTACAGGTCGACCGCGCGCAATGTGGGCTGGTGGGTGAAGTGGACCACCACGTCGTCGAAGCGCAGGGCGCAACGCTCGCCCAGGGGCGAGAGGCCGGACAGCTGGAGCCGGCTCGCCAGCTCGGACATCAGCTCGGTGTATTGCATGCGACGGAATGCATCAGTCGCCTCAATTTACACCAAAAGCATTCTCCCCGGGGGTCTTCAATGCTGACAACCCGGGCACCAGTAGGTGGCGCGCTGTCCCTGCACCAGCCGCCGCACGGGCTGCGCGCAACGCCGGCAGGGCTGGCCCTCGCGGTCGTACACCATGGCTTCGAGCTGGAAATGCCCGCTTTCGCCCATGGCGTTGGAAAAATCCCGCAGGGTGCTGCCGCCGCGGTCCACCGCGCGCGCCAGCACCTCGCGGATGGCGGCGTGCAGCCGCTGCGCCCGCGCGGGTCCGATGCGCGAGGCGCGCGTGGTGGGCCGGATGCCCGCCAGGAACAGCGCCTCCGAGGCATAGATGTTGCCGACCCCCACCACCACGTCACCGGCCAGCAGCACCTGCTTGATCGGCGCGTGCCGCCGGCGCAGCGCGGCATGGAAGGCCGCCGCGTCGAAACCCGCGTCGAGCGGCTCGACTCCGAGCCGGCCCAGCAGCGCAACCGCCTCGGGCGACGCCTCGGCCGGCGCGAACACGACCGCGCCGAAGCGGCGCGGATCGTTCAGGCGCAGCGTGCCGCGCGAGGTCTCCAGGTCGAAGTGGTCGTGCGGGCCGGGCGGCGGATGGCTTGCGGCAAAGCGCAGGCTGCCGGACATGCCCAGGTGCAGCAGCAGCAGTCCCTCGTCGAGGTCCAGCAGCAGGTACTTGCCGCGCCGGCGCACGCCTTCGACGGTGCGACCCACCAGGGCGTCGGGCGCGCAACCCAGCGCCCAGCGCAGCGGCTTGCCCAGGCGCAGGCCGAGCACGCGCGCGCCGGCGATGTCGCTGGCGAAGCTGCGGCGCGTGACTTCGACTTCGGGGAGCTCGGGCATGGGTCGGGAAGGCCGGATTATGATGATCTGATGATGCCCCTGTCCCGCTCCGCCCGCGCCGCCGGCGCCCTGGCGCTGGCCGCGATGGCCGCGCCCGCGGCGCACGCGCAGGCCCCCGCCCGCGTCGCAGCGGAGCCCGCGTCGCGCACCGCGCCTGCCGCCTCGCCGTTGACCGCCGAGCTTTTCTACCAGCTCCTGCTGGGCGAGCTGAACGCACGCGGCCCCGACCCGGGGGGTGGCTTCTCGCTCATGCTGGACGCCGCCCGGCGCACTCAGGACCCGGCCCTCTACCGCCGCACGGTCGAGATCGCGCTGCAGAACCGCGCGGGCGATGCGGCCCTCCAGGCGGCGCGCGCCTGGAAGCAGGCCCATCCCGCATCCCGCGATGCCAATCGTTATGTCCTGCAGATCCTGCTTGCACTCAACCGGATCTCGGAAACTGCCGAGCCCCTGAAGGCGGAGATCGCGATGGCGCCCGCGCCCGAGCGCAACGGGGCACTGGCCACCGTCCCCCGCCTGTATGCCCGCGCCAGCGACAAGAAGCAGGCCGCCGCGCTGGTCGAGCAGGCACTCGCCGATGCACTGGGCCAGCCGGCCACGGCATCGGCCGCCTGGCTGGCCGTCGGGCGGATGCGGCTGGCGGCCAGCGATCCGCCGGGCGCCCTCGAGGCCGCCCGGCGCGCGCGTTCCGCGGACGCGACCGGCGAAGGCCCGGCGCTGCTCGCCCTGGAGCTGATGGGCCCGCGGCTGCCTGCGGCCGAGGCGCTGGTGCGCGACTACCTGAAGCAGCCCTCGGCCCTGCCGGAGATGCGCATGGGCTATGCCCGCGCGCTGCTCGACGCGCAGCGGCATGCCGAGGCGGCGGCGCAGCTGCGGGACATCACCGCCCAGCGGCCGGAGTTCGCCGAAGCCTGGCTGCTCCAGGGCGTGCTGCAGGTGCAGGACAACCAGCTCGAACCCGGCGAGACGGCGCTCAAGCGGTTCATCGACCTCGCGATGGCGCAACCCCCCTCCGAAGAGCGCAGCCGAGCTCTCGCGCAGGCATACCTGGCGTTGGCTCAGGTGGCTGAAAAGCGCAAGGACCTCCCGCTGGCCAATGCATGGCTCGACAAGATCGAGAATTCGCAGGACCTCGCCAGTGCGCAGGCGCGACGCGCCTCGATCCTGGCGCAGCAAGGGCGAATGGCAGACGCGCGCGCACTGCTGCAGTCCCTGCCCGCCCGCAACGCCGCCGAATCGCGCACCCGCCTCATGGCCGAGGTGCAGCTGCTGCGCGACCAGAAGCAGTACCGCCCCGCGTACGACCTGCTCGCGACCGCGGTCCAGAAAACGCCCAGGGATGCAGAACTGCTCTACGACCAGGCCATGGTGGCCGAGAAGCTGGGCGACCTCGCCGACATGGAGCGGCTGCTGCGCCGCGCGATCGAAATCAAGCCCGATTTCCACCACGCGTACAACGCGCTCGGGTACTCGCTGGCCGACCGCAACCTGCGGCTGCCCGAGGCACGCGAGCTGATCCTCAAGGCCCTCGAATTCGCCCCCGGCGACCCGTACATCACCGACAGCCTCGCCTGGGTGGAATTCCGCATGGGCAACCGGGCAGAGGCCTTGCGCCTGCTCGAGCAGGCCTACCAGCAGCGGCCCGATGCCGAGATCGCCGCGCACCTCGGCGAGGTGCTGTGGACCCTCGGCCAGCGAGAGCGGGCGACCACCATCTGGCGCGAAGGCCTGATGCTCAATCGCGAGAACGAGACGCTGCAGGAGACACTCAAGCGCCTGCAGGTGCGGCTGTGAGCCTGGCACTCGCGCGCGCCCTGTGGCGCGCTGCCGGTGCAGGGGTCCTGGCCGCGTCGCTCGCCGGCTGCGCGATCCCGCCCCGGCAGCCTGCCGGGGATGCAATGCCCCAGTGGAGTGGCCGGCTGGGGATGCAGGTGCGCGGCGATGCGCCCCAGTCCTTCTCGGCGGGTTTCCTGCTGCGCGGATCGCCCGCACGGGGTGAGCTGTCCCTGTTCACGCCCATTGGCAGCACCGCCGCGTTCCTGCGATGGTCACCGGGTGCAGCGCGGCTGGAAGCCGAAGGGCAGCCGCCCCAGGAAGCGGAATCCATCGACGTCCTGCTGGCCCGCGTCACCGGCGCGGCCGTGCCGGTGGCTGCGCTGTTCGACTGGCTTGCGGGCCGCCCCACCGCGGTGGCGGGCTGGCAGCCCGACCTGTCGCTGCTGCCGGACGGGCGGCTGCGGGCCAGCCGCAGCGAGCCGCCACCGGCGGTCGACCTGCGCGTGGTGCTGGAGCAGCCGTGAAGGGGCTGTACGACGTCCCCGCGCCCGCCAAGCTGAACCTGTTCCTGCACGTAACCGGTCGGCGGCCCGACGGCATGCACCTGCTGCAGTCGGTGTTCATGCTGGTGGACTGGTGCGACACGCTGCACTTCGAGTTGCGTCCCTCGGGCATCAGCCGGGAAGACCTGGCAGCGCCGCTGCCGGCCGATGACCTGTGCCTGCGGGCGGCCCGGGCACTCCAGCAGGCGGGCGGCTTGCGCCTGGG
>DAIMZU010000127.1:0-7052 GCA_036733845.1 Ramlibacter sp. | reverse complement strand
GTCATTGGCCGCCCTCCTCTTTCGCTTCCTTCGTGCCCCGGTGGCCCGCCTCCTCGCCGGCGGCGTCGATCTCGATGGTGACGTGCTCGAAGGCCTCCGCGTCGAGCAAAGCCCGGGTGGCCGCCTTCGCTCCCGAGATCTGCTCGGGCGAAGCGTCCGGCTTCATCGCGAGGTGGGTGGTCAGCACATGGCTCTGGCCGTCGATCGACCAGCTGTGGGTGTGGCGCGCCTCGGCGACCCCTGGGATGAGCCGCGCCTCGCGCTCGAACTCCTCCACGTCGAAGCCCGCCGGCGCGCGCTGCAAGAAGACCCAGAAAAACTGCCGCAGCGTGCGCGCGACGTTGAACAGCACGAAGAGCGAGATGCCGATCGAGAGCAGCGGATCGATGATCGGCAAGTTCCACACGCTCATGACGCCCGCGCCGACGAGGACCGCGACCCAGCCCAGCGTGTCCTCCAAGAGGTGCCAGCTGACCACGCGCTCGGTCAGCGACGAGCCCTTGCGCACGCGCAGCACCGCGGCTCCATTGAAGGCGACGCCGAGAACCGCCAGAACCATCATCCCCTGCGCGTTCACCGGCTGCGGGTCGAACAGGCGCCCCGCGGCATTCCAGAGCACGAAGGAGATGCCGATCACCAGGACGAACGCGGTGATCAGGCCTCCGAGCAGCGCGTAGCGCCGGTAGCCGTAGGTGTTCCGAGGCGTGCGCCCCTTGCGCGCCACGCGGTCGAAATGCCACGCAAGGCCCAGCGAGATCGAATCGCCCAGGTCGTGCACGGCGTCCGAGAGGATCGCGATGCTGTTGGTCCAGAGTCCCCCCGCGAACTCGATGAGCGTGAAGGCGAGATTGAGGGCGAAGGCCACGGCCAGGTTGCCGCCGCCGCCGTGGACGTGCGCGCCTCCGGCGTGGCTGTGTCCGCCGTGGCTGCCCCCGTGGCCATGGCCGTGGCCTTCGCCCTCGCTCACTTGCCGGCCCTCGCGATCGGCGGCGCGCAGCCACGCAGGTTCGTCAGAACCTGGTCGCCTTCCTTGGGCTCCCGGCCGGGCTCCACCGGCGCGACGACGTGGCGGTGCTTGCCCATGTTCTGGACCGCCACGACGGCGAAGCGCCCCGGCGCCTCGCGCCCCGCGCCGTCGTCGCGATAGCGGCAGTCGTAAGACTGCCGGTAGCCGAGCTCGGCGGCCGAGCCGACCTTCTCGACCTTGCCTTCGCGCCAGCCGTCGCTCCAAGCCCGGCCGCCCTCGAACACGGGATTCGAGGCGCAGCCGGCGAGGGCCGCGGCCGCCCCGATCAGAAGAAGGAGGCGGGGGTTCATCATTTCACCTCGAAGCGGGCGGTGGCGGCGCTCTTGCCGGCCAAGGTCACCGAGGCGATGCCCTTGGTGCCCTTGGCCACTTTGAACGATCCCTTGGCCTCGAGCTTGTCGCCGGCGGGCGCCAAGTCGACCTCGGTCTTCTCGCTGCCGTTCAGAAGCGTCACCTTGCCCTTGGCGCCGTCGAGCTTCACCGGTTTGCCGTGGTCGCCGACGTAGACCTGGATCAGATCGGGCTTGGCGACGATCTCGAAGTCGAGCGCCTTGGTCTCGACAAAGATCCCGCCATGCTTGGCGGAGTGGTCGTCCTTCTGCGCGAAGGCGGGCGCGGCGAGCGCGACGGCGGCGGCGACGAGGATGGTTTTGATTTTCATGGGTAGCTCCTTTGGTGGTGGTTGAAACGGAATCAGTAAGCTTCGGAGCCCGACTGGGCCACGAGGTTTTCAATGGGACCCCGCCCGAACAGCTTGACCATCGCGGGGGTCAAAAACGAGTCGAGCAGGGTCGAGGTGATGAGGCCCGAGAAGATCACGACGGCGACCGGGTGCAGGATCTCGGTGCCGGGGCGGTCGGCCTCGAAGAGCAAGGGCGAGAGCGCGAGGGCGGCCACGAGCGCCGTCATCAGCACGGGAGTCAGCCGCTCGAGGCTGCCTCGCGCGAGCATCTTGTCGCCGAAGCTCTCGCCCTCGAACGCGCACAGGTTCACGTAGTGGGAGACCTTCATGATGCCGTTGCGGATCGCGATGCCCGCGAGCGTGATGAAGCCCACGAGAGCGGCCACCGACAGCGGCTGGCCCGAGAGCCACAGACCGAACACCGCTCCCACCAGGGCCAAGGGGATGTTGGCCATGATGATGCCGGCCAGGGCCGCCGACTTGTAGCGCGAGTAGAGGATCAGGAAGATCAGCGCCACCGACGCGATCGAGAGCAACCCGATGAGGCGGCTCGCTTCCTCCTGCGCCTGGAACTGGCCGCCGATGGTAACGAAGTAGCCCTCGGGCAGCTTGGCCTCCGCCGCCGCCTGGCGGATGTCGGCCACGACGTCCGAGAGCGCGCGGCCCTGGGCGTTGGCCGAGATCACGATGCGCCGCCTCCCGTCGTCGCGGCTGATCTGGTTCGGCCCGTCGGATTCCTCGACCACGGCGAGCTGCGAGAGCGGCACGCGCCCAGCAGGCGTGTCGATCATCAGGTTGCGCAGCCCCTCCATGCCGCGCGCCGACTCGGGCAGGCGCAGCACCAGATCGAACCTTCGGCTGCCCTCCACGATCTGCGCGACCTTCTCCCCGTCGATCATCATTTGCAGCTCGCGCAGGAGCTTGGCCGCCGGCAGCCCGTATGACGCCGCCTTGTCGTAGTCGACCCGCACCTTAATCTGGGGCGTGAGCACCTGCTTTTCGACTTCCAGGTCCACCACGCCCTCGATGCGAGAGAGGCGCTGGCGCAGCGCCTCGGCTTGCCCGCGCAGGGTGTCGAGGTCGTCGCCGAAGATCTTGATCGCGATCTGCGTGCGCACGCCCGAGAGCATGTGGTCGATCCGGTGGCTGATCGGCTGTCCGATGCCGATGGCCGCCGGCAGCGCCGAGACGCGCGAACGCAGGTCCGCGTAGATCTCCTCGACGCTGCGATCGCTGCGTTTGAGCTTCACGTCGAGCTCGGACACGTGCACGCCCTCGGCGTGCTCGTCGAGCTCCGCGCGCCCGCTCCTGCGTCCCACATGCTCGACCTCCGGCACCGCCCTGAGATTCGTCTCGGCGACCGCGCCGATGCGCGCGCTCTCCGCCAAGGTCGTGCCGGGGTTGAGCCTGAGGCCCACCAGCGCCACGCCCTCGTTGAACGGCGGCAGGAAGGTCGTCGGGAAGAAGGGCACGGCGGCGGCGGCGACGAGCGCCGCGACGGCTCCCGTGACCACCCAGGCCTTGGGAGCGGCCAGCACTTTGGCGAGCCCCCGCTCGTAGCGGGCTTTGAGCCACGCCTGCGCCTTGGTGTCGCCGTGATCCAGCGAGCCCATCTTCGGCAGCAGGTAGTAGCACATGACCGGAGTCACCGTCACCGACACCAGCATCGAGGCCAAGAGCGACACGATGTAGGCGACGGCCAAGGGCTGCATCAAGCGCCCCTCGATCCCGGGCAGGAAGAAGAGGGGCATGAGGACCAGGACGATGATCACCGTCGCGATCACGATGGCGGACCTGACCTCCAACGTCGCCTTGGCGATCAGCTCCAAGGGGCCCATGCGGTGCTCCGGATGCGCCTGCCGATCCATCTTCAAGCGCCGCAAGACGTTCTCCACGCCCACCACCGCGTCGTCCACTAGGCCGCCGATGGCGATCGTGAGGCCTCCCAGCGTCATCGTGTTGATGGAGAAGCCAAAGTATTTGAAGACCAGCGCGGTGATCATCACCGACAGGGGGATCGCCGTCAGCGCGATGACCGTGGTCCGGACGTTCATCAAGAACAGGTAGAGCACGCCCGCCACGACGAAGGCCGCCGCCAGGAACTTGCCTTGCAGCGTGTTCACCGACGCCTCGATGAAGCTCGCCTGCCGCATCGTGACCATGGGCGCGCCCATGCCCGGCGGCAAGCTCGCCTTGAAGCCGGCCAGGGCCTCCTCGACCCGGTTGGTGAGCTTCACCGTGTCGGCGTCGGGCTGCTTCTGAACGCCCAGCAGCACCGCGGGCTTGCCGTTGTAGCCGGCGTCGCCGCGCTTGATGGCCGGCGCGAAGGAGACCGACGCGACCTGCGAGAGCAGGATCGGCTGCCCGGAGCGATACCCCACCGGAAGCCGCTGCAAGTCCTCGATCCGCGTCGTGCGCCCGATGTTGCGGATCAGGTATTCGCGCGAATTCAGCTCCAGGAAGCCACCGCTGGTGTTGGCCGAGAAGCCCTTGACGGCCTCCTCGACGTTCTCGACGGTGATGCCGAGGGCGGACATCCTGGCCGTGTCGGGCTGCACCTGGTATTGGCGCACCTCGCCCCCGATGGGCACCACCTGCGCGACTCCCGGAATGGTGAGCAGGCGCGGGCGCACGACGAAGTCCGCGTATTCGCGCACCGCCATCGGGCTGATCTTGGCCGGGTCGATGGGCAGCGCCACGGTCATGATCTCGCCCATGATCGAGCTCACCGGCCCCATGGCCACGTGGTCGACGCCCTGCGGCAATTGCTCGCGCGCGACGGAGAGCCGCTCGCCCACCATTTGGCGCGCGCGGTAGATGTCCGTCTTCCAGTCGAAGGTGACGTAGACGAAGGCGAGGCCCACGCTGGACACCGAGCGGATGCTCTCCACGCCCGGAATGCCGCCCATGGCGGTCTCCAAGGGCACCGTGATGAGCTGCTCGACCTCCTCCGGCGCCATGCCGCCGGCCTCGGCCTGCACGGTGACGGTGGGCTTGTTCAGGTCCGGGAAGACGTCCACGGGCATCTGGACCAGCACGAACAGGCCATAGGCCATGAGGACCACGGCCCCCACCAGCGCGATCAGGCGGTTCGCGAGCGACGATTTGACTAGCCAATCGAACATCGCGACCTCACCTGACTTGGTTGACCAAGGCCGCGCCTTGGGTCACCACGCGCTCGCCGGCTTTGAGGCCGTCGGTCACCGCCATGTTCGCGCCGTCCAAGGGCGAGACGCGCACCGTCCGCGGCTGGAAGACTTCGGCGCCGGTGTGCACCCAGACCATGTCCTGGTTGCTCGGGCTCTTCACCACCGCCGCGGCGGGCACGGCCACGCCCTTGACCATCGTCCGGGTGTGGACCAGCACCTTCACCGGCTGGTTGACGGCCAAGGGGACCGCGGAGTTGCCAGCGGTGCGGAATTGAAGCGGTATGGCGCCTTCGCGCTGCGCGCGTCCGGCGCCCAAAAGCCGCAGCGGCACGCTGACGCCCGGCGCGGGGCTGGCGCTGGCAGCCCCGACGTTCGACAGCAGGCTCATGTCGAAGACCAGGGCCTCGACGACGAGCTTGGAGGGGTCGACGATCTCGAAGAGAGCCTCGCGCGCGTCGACGACTTGTCCGGCGACCGCGTTGGAGGCCGAGATCACGCCGGAGATGGGGGCCACGAGCGTCTCGGAGGCTGAGACGGAAGCGCCCACGGCCGCCAGGCGCTGCTGCAAGCTCACGACGTCCGAGCGCGCGGCTTCGATCTCCTTGGCCGGCACGGTGCCTTCGAGCTCGGAGAGCCGCGCGACGCGCCTGCGGGCGAGATCCAGCTGCGCGCGCAGCTCGGCGGCCTGAGCCTGCTGGTTCGCTCGCTCGATCGCGGAGGCCGACGAGCGCACCACCGCCAGCGCCTCGCCCTTCCGGACGAATTGGCCCAGGGACGGCAGCCCGCGCGGGCCCGCTTCGAGGCGTCCGGCTTGGGTGGGCTGCACGCGCCCCCCGGCGTTCGGATCCATGGAGACCCTGCCGGTGAGCTCGATGGTCTGCGCTGCGGGGCGCTCCTCGGCGAGCTGCGTGCGCACCGCGAGTTGCCGCTGCGAGTTCTTCGGCAGGAACACGCTGCCGTCGGGCAGGCGCTTGGGGGAGTTGCTGGTCGGCGCAGGCGCCGACTCGCCGTGGTTGTGCTCGGGGCCGGCGAAGGCCGGGGACGCGAGGAGCGCGAAAAGGCAGGCGCAGGCCGCGATGATGTGCTTGTTCTTCATGTCCGTGTCCTCAGGCGCGGCGACGCGCGAATTGGCGGCGGGCGAAGAGCGCGGCGGCCGCGAGGGCCAGGGCGGCCGCGCCATAGGCGGCCCAGCGCGCCCAGGGGCGCGCCGCCTGCGCCTCTTCGGCGTGGGAGTCTTCGATGTGGAGTTCTCCGGCGAGCAGGTCGGTGTCGGAGCCCGCGCTGACGGTGAAGGAGAAGGGCAGCTCGCCGGGCTTGGAGAGCGCGTCGAACTTCACCACGTAGGTGCCGTCCGGCTGCGGCGCGGCGACCCCCTTGTTCGAGCCCGCCTCGTATTCGATCTTGGCGTTCGCCACTGGCTCGTTGGTGGCGTAGCGGTCGAGATAGACCGTCATCTGGCCTTTTTCGACCACGCCCACCAGCTCGAACAGGTCCGAGTGCGCCTGCACGCGCGGGCTCGCTTGGCCCTCGGCCCCCGCGGGTGCGGCGTCGTGGTTGTGGCCCTCGCCGGCCAGAGCCGGCGCGATCGCCGTGCACGAGAGCGCCAGCGCCGCGAGGGCGGAGCGAAATGCGGGGAGAAGCTTCATGATCATGGCATGGCCCCGTTGGCCTGATTGAGTTTGGACAGGGCGCGTCGCGCCTCGATGGATGCCCGCGCGCGCGCGAGCTCGGCTTCGAACCTTTCGGCGTCGGCGCGCAGGCGCGTGGGCAGGTCGGTCTCGCCCAGCCGGTGCGACTTGGCGATCAGCTCCTGGGCCGCGCGGGCGAAGCGCTCGCGCTCGGTCGCGAGGCGCTCGGCGCGCCGCGCAGACTCGAGCTCGGCCAAGGCCGCTTCGCGTTCGGAGCCGACTTGGCGCCTCGCCGCGTCGAGCTCCGCCTCGGCCGCGTCGAGCTCGGCGCGCGCCGCGGCAATCCGAGCGCCGTTGCGGATGTCGCCCCCAAGCGGCACGCGCAGCGAGAGCCTCACGGAGCTCTCGGTGGGCGCGCCGCCGCCCGGGCGCTCGCGAATGACTCCGACGCCGACCTCCATCGGGTCGCGCCGGTCGGCCTCGGCCACCTCGAGCCTGGAGCGAGCCGCCCGCGCCTGCGCCTCGGCCGCCCGCGCCAAGGGATGCTCCCCTACGGGCCCTTGCGC
>DAIMZU010000126.1:0-7086 GCA_036733845.1 Ramlibacter sp. | reverse complement strand
GCCTGGTGCAGTGGCCGGTCGGACACCCCGCCGATGGCGAGGCGAAGGCCGCGCGCGTCGAGCACGGCGGCCGCCGAGGCGATGGCGAAGTCGCCATGGCGGGCCGAGAACTCCGCGAAGGCGCTGCGATCGCCCGGTTGGGCCAGCGGGAAGCGAACTTGCTCGAGCAGCTCGTCGGGCGCGCGTGCCGTCATCAACATGCCCTGGAAGAACTCGGCCGCGGGCAGGGTGCGACGCTTCTTCGCATTGCGCAGCACCACCTCGCCGCCCAGCGCCAGCAGCACCAGCGGGATCTCGGCGCTGGGGTCCGCGTGGGCCACCGAGCCGCACACGGTGCCGCGGTTGCGTACCTGGAAGTGCGAGATGAAAGGGAAGGCCTGCGCGAGCAGCGGCACTTCCCGCGCCAGGGTGGGGCGCCATTCCACGCTCCCTTGCGTGGCCGCCGCCCCCACTGCCAGCATGCCGCCTTCGCTGCGCACGGAATTCAGTTCGTTGCTGCGCGAGATGTCGATCAGCACAGTGGGCTGCGCAAGCCGCATGTTGAGCACGGCCATCAGCGACTGGCCGCCGGCCAGGATCCGCGCCTCGGGGCCGAGCGCCTTGAGCTGTTGCACGGCTTCGTCGGCCGTGTCCGCACGCACGTAGTCGAAGGGCGCCGGCTTCATCGCGCCACTCCCAGGCGAGACAGCAAGCGCTCCCACCATGAGCCTGAAGGTGCGGTGGCGCCCTTGCCGCCCGCCTGCCGCCCCAGTTGTTCGAACAGCTGCCGCAGCACGATTTTGGCCGCGCCCTCCAGCATTCGGCCGCCCACCGCCGCCACCTTGCCCGAGACCTCGGCCTCGTAGTCGTAGCGCAGCAGCGTGCCGCCGCCCCGGGGCTCGAGCGTGACCAGGCCGTTGCCCTGGGCCGCGCCCATGCTGGACAGGCCGGAGCCGGCCAGCCGCAGTCGGCGCGGCGGCTCGAGGTCACTCAACGCGATCTCGGCTGCGTAGCGCGCCTTGATCATGCCCACGCCCACTGTCACGTCCGCACGGTAGCGGTTGGGGCCGGTCTGCTGCAGTGCATGGCAGCCCGGAATGACCTTGGCCAGGGCCGCCGGGTCCAGCAGCACGGCGAACACGGCTTCGGGCTCGGCCGGCAGCAGGATCTCGCCCTGCGCCGCAAGGGCCTTCCCCGCCTTTCCGCCGGCGGGCCGTGCCGGCATGGCGCCCCGTGAGGGCGGCGGATCGTCCATGCCCAGCAGATCCATCACGCGCGAGGGCGTCAACGGCAGAGTGACGTCGGCCACACCCAGCGCGTCGGCCACCGCGTTGGCTATGCAGGGTGGCGTGCTCATGTTGTTGCCTTCCCCCAATCCCTTGGCGCCGAGCGGCGTGAACGGACTGGGCGTTTCCAGGTGCACGATGATCGGGTCGGGCACCTCGCAGGTCGTGGGCACCAGGTAATCGGCGAAGGTGCCGGACTGGAAGCTGCCGTCACTGCCATAGCGAAACTCCTCCATCAGCGCCGCGCCGAGTCCCTGGGCGAACGCGCCGCGGATCTGGCCGTCCGCGAGGGCCGGATTCAGGAGTGTTCCCGCGTCGTGTGTCGTCACGTAACGGTCGATGCGCACGCGGCCGGTGGCGCGGTCCACCTCGACGGCGCAGATGTCGAACGCGAAGCCATACGCCGCCGAGGTGTTGACGCGGTCGTCCTCGTCCGGGGCCGTCAGCTGAGGCGGTGACCAGAAGGCCGTCTCGCGCAAGCCCACGGGCTCACCGGCGGGAAGCAGTCCAGGCGCCCAGTGCGGGCTGGCAGCCAGCCGGCCGAAGGGCTGGCCGCGCTCGGGCGCGTCCTTGGGATACACCTTGCCACCGGCAAAGGCGACTTGGTCGGGCTCGCATCCGAACTGCGCGGCGGCGATTCGGGAAAGCTTGTCGCGCAAGCGCTGGCAAGCCAGGTGCAAGGTGCCGGCCACGGCGCCCGCGAAGCGGCTGGAGTAATTGCCGGCTGCGACCGACCAGGCGTCCTTGGCGGTATCGAACTCGATGTTCACCGACACGTCGTCCGGATCGACGCCGAACACGTCGGCCGCCAACTGGGCGCACACGGTGCGGTGGCCCTGGCCGGCCGGTGCGGAGGCGATGCCCACCGTCAGGCCGCCCAGCGGGTCGATGCTCACGGTGGCGGCGGCGATGGCGCCGTTCTTCGGACCTACCTTGGCGCGCTGCTCGCGTGGCAGTACCGTCGTGATGTAGCCCATGTTGGAGACCGAGGGCTCCACGATCGCCGCGAAGCCGATGCCATACAGCCGGCCCTCGGCGCGGGCGTCCGCCTGGCGCTGGCGCAGCTCGTCGAGGCCGCCATTGCGCATGGCCAGGTCCAGGGCGCGCTGGTAGTCGCCGGAATCGATCAGCGCGCCGGCGGCCGCCCGGTAGGGAAACGCGTCGCGGGGGATGAAGTTGCGGCGGTAGATGTCCAGCGGGTCGAGGTTCAATTCGACGGCGATGCGCTGCACGAGGCGTTCCAGCGCGAAGTACACCTGCGGCCCGCCGAAGCCGCGCACCAGGCCCGATGGCGTCCTGTTCGTCAGCACCACCCGGTTGCGAACGCTGAGGTGGGGGATGGCATAGGCACCGGTCAGGCAGCCGTGCATGCGGTAGAAGGTGGCGGGCTCGGGCGCCCGCAGGTAGCCGCCGCAGTCGTCGAACTGGTCCAGCGACAAGGCGGTGATGCGGCCATCGGCTTCCACCGCAGCCGCCGCATGGCACAGGCGGCCCGTGGCCGAGGTGGCGGCGGTCAGGTGCTCGAGCCGGTCTTCCACCCACTTGACGGGGGCTCCGGCCTTGCGCGCCGCCAGGCACATCAGCACCGCCGGATTGAGCACGGCCTGCTTGACCCCGAAGCTGCCGCCGGAATCCGGGAAGGTGCGGTGGCGCAGCTTGTTGCCCGGCACCTTGAGCGCCATCGCCATCACGGTGTGCAGCGAGAACGGTCCCATGAAGTTGGACTGCACGTCGTAGCCGTCCTGCTCGGAGAGGAACTCCGCCACCACCACCGCGCACTCGATCGGCGTGCAGGAGTTGCGCGGGTATTCGACCGTGAGCGCGACGCGGTGCGGTGCGCTGGCAAAGGCCTGCTCGGGGTTGCCGTAGCGAAAGCTGCGGTCGCTCACCACGTTGCTGCCGACCTTCTCGTGCAGCACGGGAGCGTCTTCCGTGATCGCGGCGCGGATGTCCGTTACCGGCGGCAGGGTTTCGTAGTCGGCTTCCAGCAGGTCCAGCGCATCCTCCGCGAGGTAGCGGCTCTCGGCGACCACCACGGCGACGGGCTCTCCCACATAGCGCACCTTGTCCACCGCAAGGGCCCACAGTTCCATCGGCGCCTTCACGCCGACGATGAAGGGCTTGGACCAGCGTTGCACGTCCGTGGCGGTCAGGACGGCGCGCACCCCGGGCAAGACCATGGCCTTGTCGGCGCGAACGGCCAGCAGCCGTGCATGGGCATGCGGCGAGCGCAGCACCGCTGCATGCAGCGTGCCGGCACGCACGGGCGCGTCGTCACCGAAACGGCCCCGTCCGGTGAGCAGCGGGCGGTCTTCGACCCGCTCCGTGCGACGGCCCAGGTGGGGCGACGCGGTGGGTGTTTCGATCATGGGGGCGGGAGCCTCGCGGCCGCGGCCTTGGCCAGGAAGCGGATCGGACCTGCGCACGTCCACTCAGTCCACCGTGATGTTGCGGTCGCTCACGACCTTCTTCCATAGGGCCATCTGGCCATCGATGAAGCTGCGAAACTGCGCCGGTGTGCCGCCGTCGGGCACGACACCTTGTGCGGCGAAGGCCTTCTTCACCTCGTCCTCTTGCAGCATCCGGTTGAGGTCGCTGTTGAGCTTGTCCGTGACGGACTGGGGCGTGCCGGACGGCACCACGAAGCCATGCCAGGAGGAGACCTCGTATCCGGGGATGCCGGCTTCTGCGGCCGTGGGCACATCCGGCAGCAGGGGCGAACGCCTGGACGCCGCGATCGCGAGCGGGCGCACGCGCATCGTCTGCATGAAGGGCATCGCGTGCGGCAGCAGGTCCACGGCCACATCGAACTGGCCACCGGCCAGGTCGGTCAGCATGGGGGTGCTCCCCTTGTAGGGGACCTGGCGCATCTGCGTGCCCGTGGCGGTTTCGAACAGCGCCATCGCCAGGTGGTTCGAGGAGCCGGCGCCCGAAGAACCATAGGTCAAGGCATTTGGCTTGGCGCGCGCCGCGGCCAGGAGGTCCTTGGCGCTGCGGTAGGGACTCTGCGCGTGGGTGACCAGCAGCATGGGCGAGCGCCCTGCCAGCATCACCGGTGCGAAGGCCTTCTGCGTGTCATACGCGATGTTCTTGTACAGCCAGGGGTTGGCAGCGTAGGGGAACTGCACGACCAGGATGGTGTGACCATCGGGCGCGGCGCCTGCCACTTCCTTGGTGCCGATCATGGTGCCGGCGCCCGGCTTGTTGTCGACGATCACCGGCTTCTTCCAGTAGTCGCCCAGGTGCTTGGCCGCGAGCCGGCCGAGGGTGTCGTTGAAGCCGCCGGCCGGATAGGGCACGACGATGCGTACCGGCTTGGTCGGGTACTCCTGGGCCTGGGCGGAGCCGAGGCCGCAGGCGGCGAGGACCGCGAGCATTTGCAGTGCCTTGCGGGGGATGGCGTGCATGAAAGTTTTCTCCTGTGTCTGGTTGTGCTGTCCCGCTGGCGTACACCGCCGACCCGGGGCGGGGTGTGCTTCACGAGGTTTTCCTTGTGCCTGCGCGGACCGGCTCATACGCTGATGCGGCTCAGCAGCGCCGTCCTGCCGGCGTCGGTCGAGGAATCGCCCTGTGTCACCACCTGGCCGCGCTCGATCAGGTAGTAGCGCGTGGTGAGCCGCACCGCCCGGTGCACGTTCTGCTCGACCAGGACAATGGGAGTCCCGTCCCGCGCCAGTTGCCCGATGAGCGCGAACAGCTCCTCGACGATGATCGGCGCCAGTCCCTCGGTGGGTTCGTCGATCAGCAGCAGCCGCGGTGCGCCGGCCAGCACGCGCGCGATGGCCAGCATCTGCTGTTCGCCGCCCGACAGGGTGGTCCCCATCTGGCGCCGCCTCTCGGCCAGCCGTGGAAAGCGCTGATAGATCTCGTCGATCTTCGCGCGTGACGCGGTCCCGCTGCGTGCGGGGCACTGCATCTGGCCGAGGCGCAGGTTCTCCTCGACGGTGAGACCGGGGAAGATGCGCCGGTCTTCCGGCACCAGCCCGATCCCGCGCCGGCAGATCCGGTCCGGCGCCATGCCACGCAAGCTCTCGCCTTCGAACAGCACCTCGCCTTGCGATGGCGGCACCCAACCGGCGATGGTCTTGATCACCGTGGTCTTGCCCACGCCGTTGCGTCCGAACAACCCGATCACCTCGCCCTTGCCGACGTGCAGGTCGATGCCCTGCAGCACATGGCTCAGGCCGTAGTGCGTGTGGACGTCCTTCAGTTCCAGCATCAGTGCGCCTCCCCGAAATAGGCGGTCTGGACCGCGGGATTGGCTCGCACCGCGGCCGGCGTTCCTTCGGCCAGCTTCTGCCCCTGGTGCATCACGACCACGTGATCGGACAGGTCCATGACCAGGTCCACGTCGTGCTCCACCAACAGGATCGACAGGCCGTCCTCGCGTGCGAGGCGGCGAATGAGCACCTCGGTGTCGCGCGTGTCGGCATGCTCATGCCCTGCGTCGGCTCGTCCAGCAGCAGCATGCGCGGCCGCGAGGCCAGCGCCACGGCGATCTCCAGCCGTCGCTGCTCGCCGTGCGACAGGAAGCCGGCAAGTTCGTCCGCCTTGCGGATCAGCTCGAACTGCGCCAGCAGTTCCTCCACCCGCTGCGCCGCCGGCGAGCCGCTGGAGATGGAGCGCAGGAGGCGCTGGCCTTGCTCGAGATATTGCGCCGCCAGGCGCAGGTTCTCGCGCACCGGCAACTCGAAGAACAGGTTGGTGATCTGGAACGATCGCGACAAGCCGGCGGCCAGCATCCGGTGCGGCGGCAGGCCCGTCACCTCGCGTCCATCGAATTGCACCGTGCCCGCGCTGGGGCGGATCGCGCCGCTGATCAGGTTGAAGAGGCTGCTCTTGCCGGCCCCATTGGGACCGATCACCGCGGTGATCTTCCCGGCGCCGGCCTGGAAGCTCACCTCCTGCACCGCCTTCAGTGCCCCGAACTGGACGCTCAGTCCGTCAACCGAGAGAATGACGCTCATGCCGCCTCCCTTGAGGTGCGCCGCGCGTCCAGCCACCGCTGCAGGGCGGGCGCCGCATAGCCGACCAGGCCGCGCGGCATCAGGATCACGACGACGACGAACAGCACGCCGATCACGATGTGATGGTGGGCCGTGAACGAGCCGACCACCGAACGAAGGCCAGTCAGCAGCGCGGTGCCATACAGCGGCCCGATCAGGGTTCCCGTGCCGCCGACGATGACGTTGATGACCGCGTTGCCCGAGACCTGGAAGAACATCAGCTCGGGCGACACGAAGCCTCGCAGCATGGGATACAGCGCGCCGCTGCCGCCGGCGATCACGGCCGCCAGCACGAAGGCCGCCAGCTTGTAGCGCCACGAGTCGAAGCCCAGGAACCCCACCCGATGCTCGTTGGTGCGGATCGCGTCCATCAGCCGCCCGAGGGGCGTATCCATCAGGTAGCGCAAGCCGAGGTACACCGTGCCGATGAAGGCCAGCACCACGAGGAAGAAGCCCGCCGGCGAGGCCGAGGTGAGGCCTGGAAGGATGACCGCGCCCGGAACCCCGATGATGCCGTCGGACGCCCCCAGCTCGCGTGTGTTGTAGACGACCTTGGAAACCACCTGCGCCAGTCCGAAGCTGATCAGCGCGAAGTACACGCCCTTGGCGCGGATGGCGATCACACCGGCGACCAGCCCGGCCGCCGCGCTGCTGGCGAGCGTGACCGCCAGGGCAATCCAGAACGAAGCGCTCCACTCCTTGAGGACCAGGGCCGAGACGTAGGCGCCCAGCCCGAAGAACAGCGCCTGCCCGAGCGGCAGCAGGCCGGTGCGTCCGAGCAGCAGGTCGACCGAGAGCGCCAGGCCGCCGAAGAT
>DAIMZU010000125.1:0-7103 GCA_036733845.1 Ramlibacter sp. | reverse complement strand
CCACTGGTCGGCCTCGAAGCCCTGCGTTCCGGCGACGCCGCTCTCGGCCACCGTCGGAACGTCCGGCAGCAGCGCCAGCCGCTTCGGGCTGGAGACCGCCAGTGCGCGCAGGCGGCCTGACTTGATGTGCGGCAGCAGCGCCGGAATGCCCGTGAACAGCACCTGCACCTGCCCCGCCAGCAGGTCATTGACCGAAGGCGCGGTGCCCTTGTAGGGAATGTGCAGGAAAGACGTTCCGGTGCGCAGCTTCAGGTATTCCATCGTCGTGTGCGCGGCGCTGCCATTGCCGCCCGACCCGTAGGCCAGGGACGCGGGCTTCGCCTTCGCGATGGCGACCAGCTCCGCCAGGCTTTTCGCCGGCACGGACGGATGGACCACCAGCACATTGGGGACCCGCGCGACCCAGGCGACGGGGGCGAAACTGCGTACAGGGTCATAGCCCAGTTTGGGATACAGGGATGGGTTGGTGGCCAGGGTCCCAAGGTGTCCCATCAGCAGCGTGTATCCGTCGGCGGCAGCCTTGGCCACCCGCTCGGCACCGACAGAACCACCGGCGCCGGGGACGTTTTCGATCACCACCGGCTGTGAAAGCGCCTTGCCCAGCTCCAGCCCGATGGCCCGCGCAAGCACGTCCGACGAGCCTCCGGGGGTGAAGGGCACCACGATGCGCAAGGGACGGATCGGGAAGTTCTGGGCGAGCAGCGTGGGACTGGCGAGAGGGCCGGCAAGGAGGCCGGCGACGGCCTGGCGTCGATTCAACATGGTGATGCTTCTGGAAAGTGGAACGGAATCATAAGAGTGCGGCCGTGGCGCCCTGCAACGCGGCGGCATCCGCCACAGGGAGGCTGGCCGCGGCGAACCGGCCGGCGCGACGGCCGGAGACGAAGGCCCATGCCAGGTGATGGCCATGGCCTTTCAGGAGCAGCCCGCCCTGTCCGGTCGAGCCGGCTGCGAACAGCCCCGGCAGCGGCCGCCCCTCGCCATCGAGCACACGATGCCAGGCGTCGACCGCCAGGCCGCCTTCGGCGTGCACGAACACCGAGCGCACCGGCCCGAGCGCGATATAGGGACCCGTGCCCAGCGGGCGGTCCCCGGCCAGGACACTGGCGGCCAGTGCAGCGGAAGGCATGCCGAGTGCCGCTGCCAGCGCCTCGAGGGAGGACGCCCGAACGCACACGTCGGGACGGTTTCGCAGGTAATCCGGCAGGAAGGCATAGGCGATGCCCGGCGCCGTGGAGACATAGTCGGGCCAGGACGAATAGCGCCGGGCGAGTGCGGCGTCCAGGATGATCCATGCACGCTCGCCGGGCTGGTCGGGCACGCGCCAGGCAGGCCGGTCGCACTCGTCACCGAAGCGCTCGCCCCGCGAGTTGACCAGGCGCGCACCCGCCTCGAACAGCGACGTGGAAGGCGCCAGCGCGGTGGTGAGGAACTTCATCATGAACGGCCGCAGCAACCACCCCGGCAGGTGATCCACCGACCAGGCCAGGAACTGCGCCAGCGCGCGCCATGGGGGCAGGCGGCGCAGCAGGGTTTCCCGCGCTGGGGCCTCGAAGCGCAGCTCCGGACCGAGCGCCAGGTCGCCATTGAGGATGCGCGCGCCCAGGGCCTCGGCCATGGCCTGCGCGTCGCCCGTGGCCGTCGGGTTGACGCCCCGTACCCTCGCCTCGGGCTCACCCATGAAGCGCCGCTTGAACTCGGCGCTGCTGGTGAAATCGCCGGCCGCGAGCACGACGCCACGGCTGGCCAGCCACGTCCTGCCGCCTTCGGCCTCCACGCCGGCAACGCGCACGCCCGCCTGAACGAGCCGGTTCGCGCGAACGCCCGTGACGATCTCCACGCCCGCGGCACGTGCCCGCCTCTCGAGGTGGTAGATGAACGAGCGCGAGTTCGGAAGCACGTTGTGCATGCGCGGCTGCCGGTGCGGAGGCTCGGGCATGGGTCCCATGAATCGCACCCCGGAGTCGAGCAGCCACTGAAAGGTCGCCGGGATCTCCTCGCACAGGATGCGCCGCAGCGCATCGTTGTCGCGTGCCACCAGGGGACCCGCGAAACCCGGCATGTCTTCCCAGTGCGCCTGCGGTGAATCGACGATGCCCTTGCGCGCCTGGTGAGGTGTCCGGGTCGATGTCACCGAACCGATCGACCAGGCGGTGGAGCCACCCAGCGCCGCGTTCTTCTCAAGCAGCACGACGCGCTGGGCACCGGCGCTGCGCGCCTCGATCGCACAGGCGAGGCCCGCACCACCGCCGCCGACGACCAGCACATCGCAAGTGACGGGCACAGGCATCCGTCTGTCAATCCACCGCGAGGTTGGCCGCCTGGATCACCGCGGACCAGCGCTCGGTTTCCTGGACATTGCGCCGCTGGGCGTCAGCGGGCGAGCCCGGCAGCGGCACCACGCCGAGGCTCTCCAGGCGCTGGGCCAGTTCCGGCAGCCGAAGCACGGCGTTGACCTCCTCATTGAGCTTGTTGACCGCCGCGGCCGGGGTGCCCCGCGGCGCCGACAGCGTGTACCAGGGCACGGACGCATAGCCCGGCAAGCCAGCTTCGGCCATGGTCGGCACATTGGGCAGGCTGGGGTTGCGCTGTGTGCTGGTGACGGCCAGTGCCTTCACCCGGCCGGTCCTGAGGTGCTGGTGCGCGGTGCCGACGCTCTCGAAGAGCATGTTGATCTGCCCGCCCAGCAGGTCCGCCATCGCGGGTGCACCCCCCTTGTAGGGGACGTGGACGTAATCGATCTTGGCCATGTGCTTGAACAGTTCGGCGGCCATGTGCATGGCCGAGCCGTTGCCCGCCGAGCCGTAGTTCAGCGTCCCCGGCTTGCTGCGCGCCAGGGCCATCAGTTCGCCCAGCGAGTTGACGGGGACCGTCTGGTTCACCAGGAGCACGCTGGGGCTCTCGGCCAGCAGGGCCACCGGCACCAGCTCGGTCGTCGGGTCGTATCGCAGGTTGCGGTACAGCTTCACAGCGCCGTTGTGCGCGATCGTGGTCAGGACCAGGGTGTAGCCGTCGGCCGGCCCCCTGGCTACCTGCTCGGCCCCTGTATGCCCGCCTGCGCCAGGCCTGTTCTCGATCAGGACAGGCTGGGCGATCCGCGGTGACAACCGTTCGCCGACCAGACGCGCGATCAGGTCGGCGGGTCCGCCGGCGGCATACGGCACGACGATCCTGATCGGCTTGGACGGAAACGCCTCCTGGGCCGCGCTGAAGGCGCTCGCACTCAGCAGGACGGAGCAGGCCAGTGCCCGCACGATGGACTGGAACATGGATGTTCTCCTTGGGTTGGAACGATCAGTCGAGGTGAACCTTGGCCGCTTCGATCACGCGATTCCATTTCACGGCCTCGCTCTGGAAGAATGCGGCCGCCTGCTGCGGGCTGTGCGGTGTGAAGGTGATGCCCAGTCCGTCCAGCCGCTGCTGCACATCGGGCATGGCCATCACGCGATGCACGTCCCGGCTGAAGCGCTCGATGAGCGGCGCAGGCACCGAGCGCGGGGCGGCCAGCGTCCACCAGGAGGTGCCGCTGTAGCCGGGGACGCCCGACTCGGCGATCGTCGGCACATCCGGCAGTCGGGGATCGCGCTGGCCGCTGGTGACGGCCAGCGCACGCAGGCGCCCGCCGCGCACATGCGCGATCGACGAGGACATGTTGTCGAACATCACGTTGACCTGGCCACTGATGAGGTCCACCAGGGCCGGCCCGCTGCCCTTGTAGGGGATGTGGTTCATGCGCACGTTCGCCGCGAGCTCGAACAGCGCGGTGACCATGTGGACCGACGATCCCGCGCCCGCGGTGGCATAGCTGATGCGGCCCGGGTTCGCCCGCGCGTCGGCAAGGAAGTCCCCGAAGCTGCGGTAGGGCGAGTTCGCTGGCACGCACACCACGTTGGGCGATTCGCCAAGGATCGCGATGGGCTGCAATTCAGCCGCGGGGTCGTAGGCGAGCTTGCGATAGCTCGCGTAGGCTGCATGGATCCCGATGGTTCCCACCATCAGGGTGTAGCCGTCCCCGGGCGACTTGGCCACCTGCTGGGCGCCCACGTGACCGCTCGCACCGGGGCGGTTGTCCACCAGCACGCTCTGGCCGTAGATCGGTCCGAGCTTTTCCGAAAGGGTGCGCCCGAGAATATCGGCGGCGCCGGCCGGGGCGAACGGAACCACCAGGCGGATCGGCCGGGACGGGAAATCCTGCTGGGCCCAGGCCCATGGGGCTGGTGCGGCGAGCGCGGAGAACACCAGCGCGCGGCGGGAAAGCTTGAATCGACTCATCAGGTTTGCCTCCAGAAATGTGCCAGCGGTCGGACGGGCCGCTGCTCGTAGGGCCGGTCCCAGTCCGGGTAATTGGCGCGATCCACGACCTGCACGGGCAACTCCAGCGCACGGGGGACGGGCAGGCCCCGCAGATGCCGGACGGCGCACTCGGTGGCCAGGTAAGCCATCTGCATGGCATTGAAGTCGGCGGTGGCCAGCATGCGTCCGGCCCCGATGGCCTGGATGGCCTCGGGAATTGCATTCACGCCGACCACCGCGGCCTGCGCACCGCGCGCATCCAGCGCTTCGAGCAGGCCTACGGCCATGATGTCGTTGGCCGCCAGGCAGGCGTCGACGGCGGGATGTCCGCGCAGCCAGTCGGCCACGCGCGTGCGGGCAATGACGCGGTCATAGTCCCCGGGGACGCTGCCCACGATGTCGATGCCGGGCGCCTCAGCAGCCGCCTCGGAAAAGCCGCGCAGGCGGTCCCGGCTGGTCACCGAATCGACCGGTCCGCCGACCACCAGCACACGCCCGCGCCCGCCCAGATGCCGGAACAGGTACTGCGCCATCTCCCGCGCCAGGCGCACGTCGTCGGCGCCGATGTAGGACACCATGTGGCCGACGGTGATCGGATTCACGAAGCCGACCATCGGGATTCCGGCGCGGACCACCTGCTCGATCGCAGGGTTCACCCGGCTCGCATGCACCGGTGACAGCACGAAGGCGTCCGGCGACTCAGCCAGCGCGCGCTCGATCAGCGCCGATTGCTCGACGGGGTCGTCGGGCGTATCCGGGACGTAGTGGCGGACTTCGGCACCCCACTGCGCCGCAGCGCGGTCCGCGCCCAGGCGCGCAGCCCCGTAGGCGGGGTTGCTGCGGTTCTTGGTGAAGACGGCCAGCTTCATGCGTGCAGCGCCTACACCTGGCCGCCGTTGGGCTGCCAAACCTGTCCGTGCACCCATGAGGCCTTGTCGGACGCGAGGAACGCGACGACATTCGCGACCTCCGCAGGCTGGCCGACGCGGTTGAATGGGCTGAGCGCCGCGGACCGCTGCAGCGCAGCTTCGTCCTTGCCGGCGCGAAACAGGTCGGTGTCGACCGGCCCGGGCGCCACCGCATTGACGCGCACTCCGCGCCCGGCCAGTTCGCGCGACAGCGCGCGCACCAGCGATTCCACCGCCGCCTTGGTCGCCGTGTAGGGACCCACGTTGGGCAGGGCCACGCGGACCATGGAGGTGCTCAGCGCGATGATGCTGCCGCCGTCGGCGACCGAGCGTGCCGCATGCGACAGGATGTTGAAGGCCCCGATGATGTTCACCTCGACCAGCTCGCGAAAGCGTGCGGGATCGAACTGAGCCAGCGGCGCAGGCGGCACGTTGATGCCGGCGTTGGCGACCACGCAGGCCGCTCGTCCGCCGAAGTCCCGCTCCAGGTCGGCAAAGACCTGGCCCACCTGGGACGGCTCGCGGATGTCCGCGCGATAGGCCCGGAGGGTGCGCCCACCCGACTCGCGGGCCGGCGGCGGCGCACCGGTGCAGGTGTAGGCCACGTCGAATCCATCGGCGGCGAGGGCCTGGACGCAGGCCGAGCCGATGCCGCGCGAGCCACCGAAAACGAGGGCGATCTTCTTCTGTTCCATGATCGAATTTCCAGAATGGGGGTTCACGGACGCCATGGCTTTCCGAACGCCGGCTCCTTGTAGGGGATGGGAGGCAGTTGCCAGGTGCCGGTGGAGGGCGGGCGAACGTCGGCGTCCACGTGCACGTCGATGACGCAGGGCCGCCGGTTGCGCAACGCCTGCTCGACGGCCGCGCCCAGCTCCTGCGGGCGCGTGACCGTGTAGCCGTCGGCGCCGCAGGCCCGGGCCCAGGCGGCGAAGTCGGGGTTGTAGCGCTCGCCGGTCTGGCCCTTGTAGAAGGCTGTACCGATCTCGCGGCCGTTGAACAGGCCATGCTGGATGTCGCGGATGGCACCCCAGGCAAAGTTGTTCCAGACCACCCACACCACGGGCAGGTTGTATTCGACGGCAGTGCACAGCACGTACGGCGCCATGGTGAAGCCGCCATCGCCGACCACGGCCACGCACGGGCGGTCCGGCGCTGCCAGCTGGGCGCCCATGACGCCGCAGACGCCGAAACCCATGCTGGAGTAGCCCCAGCTGTTGAGCATGCTCTGGGGCCTGCGCGCCTGCCAGAACTGCATGAACCAGTTGTGGTGCACCCCCGAATCCAGGGCGAGGATCACGTTCTCGGGCAGGATCTTCTGCAGGGTCCCCACCACGAACTCCGGCCGCAAGGGGCTGGTCGAATCCTCGAAATGCGGTCTGACGAAGGACTCCCACTCGCCCTGCCAGCCTTGCACCTGCGCCAACCAGGGCGCGAAGGCCACGCGATGGATATCGGCGCGTGAATCGAGCCCCTGCAGCAGCTGGCGGGTGAAGACCTTCACGTCGGCGATCACGCCCACGTCGGGTGCATAGTTGCGCCCCAGCTCCTGCGGATCGATGTCCACGTGAACCAGGCGGGTGGCCGGGAAGTTCCAGGAGTAGCCGGGGTGCCAGCTCGAGGAACTGCGGTCGTCGAAGCGGGTGCCCAGGGTCAGCACGAGGTCGCTGCGCCGGCCCGCCTCGTTGGCTGGATAGGCGCCGTTGCGGCCGATGAAGCCCAGGGCGAGCGGGTGGTCGCCGCGGATGCAGCCCATGCCATTGGGCGAGGTGATCACGGGCACCTGGAGCCGCTCGGCCAGTTCGGTAATTTCGGGGCCGGCCTCCGAGAGCGTCGCACCGTGCCCGATGAAGAGCACCGGCCGGCGCGCCGCTGCCAGGAGGTCGAGCACCGCCTTCAGGT
>DAIMZU010000124.1:0-7105 GCA_036733845.1 Ramlibacter sp. | reverse complement strand
ACTGAGTCCCGGCAGCCCGTAGGCGCAGGGCTTACTGCGCACGCACCTCGATGCGCCGGGGTTGCGCGTGCTCGGCCTTGGGGATGCGCAGCCTGAGCACGCCCTGGCGGAACTCGGCTTCGATCTTGCCCGCGTCCAGCTCACGGCTGAGCGTGAAGGCGCGGCGATAGCGCATCCGCTGCACTTCCGCGTGGCTGGGCTTCATGCCCTCGGGCAGCTGCAGGCGGATGTCCCCTTCGATGGTCAGCGTGTCGCCGTCCACCCCCAGCTGCAGCGCATCGCGCGGCACGCCGGGCAGGTCTGCCACCAGGGTGATCCCGTCGGGCCGCTCGATCACGTCCACGTCGGGCAGCATCACCGCCGCCTGGCCCTGCCGCGACTCTTCCTCCTGCCGCTGGGCGGTGGCCTGCGGACCACCGGCCTGAATGTCGCGCCGCCCTTCCGGGGCGCCGGAACTCCTGCTCATGTCGTTCATGGTGTCCTCCTTGCTGGCTCAATGCACCTCGATTCGCCGCGGCTGGGCCGAGGCGCGGCGGCGGACGCTGACCTGCAGCACGCCGTCGACATAGCGCGCATCGACCGCCTGCGGATCGACGTCGTCGGGCAGGCTGATCACCCGGCGGAACCGGCCGGCGAAGCGTTCGTGGGAATGCACCGTCGCCTTGGCGTCGTCCTCCGGCAGGTCGGCCTTGCGCTCGCCCTCCAGCGTCAGCACGCCCCGCTCGAGGTGGACTTCGATGGCTTGCGGGTCCAGGCCCGGTGCGAAGGCATAGATCTCGACCGACCCAGGCGTGCCGCCCACGTTCAGCGCAGGGAACGCCCCCACCGAGCCGCGGATGCTGGGCGAAAAGGTGTCGAAAGTCTGCTGCAGCTGCCGCTGCAGCCGGTCCATTTCGGCGAACAGGTCGCCGGGAAAGAGACGGTTGTACATGCGTCGAACCTCCTGTTGAGAAGCCCCGGGGATGCATGCACGCGGGCACGCCCCGGGCTTCTTCGAGCTAGGGGCCGTTGCAGCGGTTTCAAGGGGCGATCGCGGTTGCGCGCGCCGCCCCGCACCCCGAGCTAGACGTTCATCTCGAGGATGTACAGCCCACCGCTGAACCGGTCGACGGTATAGACGAGCCGGCGCTCGTCCACGTAGACATCGTTGAGCTGAACGGCGCCGCGCGGCGACATGGCCGGTGCCGCGGGGACGTAGTAGGCGACCTCCTGGACCTGATAGGGATTGGAGGTGTCGTAGACCCGCACGCCCGCGTTGAAGAAGGTGCCGATGAACAGGGTGTCCGACCGGAACGAGCACGGCACAGGCAGGTTCTCGTGCAGGTTGTGCGCGCCGAAGCGGCCGCCGCGCTTGGCGAAGGTGTCGTAGGGCGGCGCGGGAAAGGTGCTGATGGGCACCGGGTTGGCATCGTCGCGCGCGTCCACCACCCAGACCAGCTTGGGCCAGTCCTTGCCATCGTCCTGCACGCACTCGTCCGAGACGATCCAGAGATTGCGCTCGAACAGCGGCAGCACCGTATGGGTGAAACCATTGAACGGCGGCGAGTGGTTCCAGTGCGAAACCGTCCTGATGTTCGACGGGTCCGAGATGTCCAGCACCACGGCTCCGCCGTCGATGTAGCCCACGTAGGCCCGGTCGGGGCGTTCGGGGAACACGTTGGTGTTGTGGGCGCGAAAGCCGGTGTCGAACTGCTCCGGCAGGCGCGCCGGCGGCGGTGCCGAGTCGCCTTCCCGGGTGCCCGGATACCACCAGCGGCCCTTCTCCCGCGGCTGGGTCGGGTCGGAGATGTCGATGATGCGGTAGAACTGGTCGTCCCTGGGGTCACGTGGCTGGAAGTCCGGCGCGCCCGAGGCCATGTGCACGGTCTTGCCATCGACGAACCAGACCGCATGGACGCCCCGGGACCACGGACCGGAGCAGTCGAAGTGCGACAGCAGGCGCGGAGTCTCCGGCTTGCTGATGTCGTAGATGTCGATGCCTGCCGGGCGGTCGCCGAGCTCCTTGACCTGATTGGCCACCACCATCAGGTTGCCCACCACGTCCAGCGAGTTGGAGCGCACCTTCATGTGCGGCAACTCGGTCTGCACGACCACCCGGGGGTTGCGGGGATCGGACACATCCACGCCGGTGAAGTTCTTGGGCGCCGACTCGTGCGCCATCCACAGGATGCGGCGGCCGTCATCGGCCAGTTGCATGGCGATGCCCTCGCCCATCCCACCGAAGCCCTGGAGCTCGTTGTGCGAGATCAGCTTCATGTTGTGCGCCATGGGCTGGTCGGCGCGGGGACGGAGTTGGCTCAGTTCAGGTTTGTTCATCATGTACTTCTTGCAGATTCAGGTGAGGCGGGCGGCAAGCCGCCTTTCATTCGGCCTTGATGCCCTTGTCCTTGACGAGCTTCCCGTACCGGGCGTACTCGGTGCGGACATAGGTCGTGAACTCGGCAGACGTGTTGCCACCCGGGGTGGCGCCCTCCTTGGCGAGGCGATCGAGCACGGCCGGATCCTTGAGCACCCGGGCCGTGTCCCGCTGCAAGCGGTCCACGATGCCGGGCGGCGTGCTGGCCGGCACGAACAGACCGAACCAGGAGCTGATCTCGACGTCCTTCAGGTTCAACTCCACGAAGGTCGGAATGTTCGGCATCGCGGCGGAACGCGTGCCGGAGGTGACGGCCAGCGCCCGCAGTTTGCCCGCCTGCACCTGGGGCATCACCGCCACCATGGGCGCGAACATCATCTGGACCTCGCCCGCCAGGAGCGCGTTGGTGGCCGGGCCGGCGCCGCGATACGGCACATGCATGATCCGGGTGCCCGTCGCCACCTCGAACAGTTCGCCGGCCAGGTGCGTCGGCGCGCCCTTGCCTGAAGAGGCGTAGTTCAGCACACCCGGCTTGGCCCGGGCGAGCGCCACCAGTTCAGGCACGGTGTTCGCAGCAACGCTGGGGTGCAGCACCAGCATGTTGGGCACCTCCGCCACCATCGTGACCGGCTTGAGGTCGCGCAAGGTGTCGTAGCTGAGCTTCTCGTACATGTGCGGCGCCACGGCCATGCTGGTGGACTGGCCGATCAGCACCGTGTAGCCATCCCCGGGGGCCTTGGCCGTCATGTCGGCCGCGATCGTCCCCGATGCGCCCGACCGATTCTCGACCACCACGTTCTGGCCCAGCACTTCGCCCAGCTTGGGTCCGATGAGGCGCGCGAAGAAATCAGCCGCGCCACCCGGCGCCGCCGGCACGATCAGCCGGATCGGCTTGCTCGGGTAGTCCTGCGCCATGGCGGGGCCGAACGCGACCAGGAGCGCTGCAGCGCCCAGCAGGCGCCGGCGAGTTGTGACTTTCATGGCCCCATCCACCTTCCATCGTGGTCGATCGCTGCAGGCCCAGGGGCGCCTGGCCAGGCGATCGTGAGGGTCGCCATGCCTATGCAGCAGTCCAGCGGATCAGTGTAAGAAGGTTTGGCTGAGGGGGTCCAATACCTGATTGAGGTGGCTCCATATCAAGTTGGTATGGCAGGTGGAGCAACAACGCACTCGCGGCAGGACCTCGATTCTGCTGCCATCGCCGAACCGCACGAACCGTCAACGCATCCCCGCTGCGCCTGCGCACAGGCCGCGCGAGCCCGCCACTCAGCCGGCGGACCCTTCGGCCTGAGCGAGCTGTCGCAGCGCCCGCTCGAACACCTCCACGGGCTGCCCGCCCGAGATCAGGTGCCGGTCATTGATGATGATCGCGGGCACCGAGTGGATGCCGCGCGTCAGGTAGAAGTCCACGCGCTCGCGGACCTCGGGCGCGAACTCGCCCGAGGCCAGGACTTCGGCAGCGCGAGCGGCATCCAGCCCGGCGTCTGCAGCCGCCCGCACCAGCACCTCGTGGGACGCGGGGCTCAGCCCATCGGTGAAGTAGGCCTTGAACAGCGCTTCCTTCAGGGCCTTCTGCTTTTCCGGACCGACGGTTTCGGCCCAGTGCAGCAGCCGGTGTGCGTCGAAGGTGTTGTAGATGCGGCTGCGGCCACCCCCTTGCGCATTGCTGCCGCTGAAGGTGAAACCCAGCGCCGCCCCCCGCTCGCGGATCGCGTCGCGGTTGGCCTCGGCCTGGGCGGGCGAAATGCCGTACTTCTGGGTGATGTGCTCGGTGATGTCCTGGCCTTCGGGTCCCATGGTGGGGTTCAGTTCGAAGGGCTGGAAGTGCAGTTCGGCCTGGATGTCGGAAGCGACGCGCTCGAGCGCCTGGTCCAGCGCCCTCAGGCCGATCACGCACCAGGGGCAGGAGACGTCGGAGACGAAATCGATCTTGAATTTAGTAGCCATTCGGATTCCTTCGTGGCGGCCGGCGGGCCGGCCCTTGGCAGCAGCCTCAAGGAGCTTACTCCACGTGCCGGATGACCCACCGCTCGGAAACCGGCTAACCCTTCCTTGCGGACGGCCCGTACAGTGCGTGCAGCAATGCCTTTCGGGTCGGGGCGACGTCTGGCGAGAAAACCGGCAACACCTCATCGATGGCCGGCTGGAAATAGGCACGGACCTGCAGATCGAGCGCCGCCGCTTTGGCCGGGTCCTCCCAGGGGGGCTTGCCACACAGCGCTGACTGCCAGGACCGCAGAGTTTCGACCGCGCGCTTGACGTCAGGTGGTGAAGCCGCCAATGGCCCTTTCAGCAGCGCCGCCAAGCTCTGGCTGCCGCCGTTGTCAGCGGTGAAGCCAAAGCCGCGGGCCAGGCCGAAAACAACGCGGAAGGCGGAATCGGGTTGCTTCACGTTGATGAACCACTTGGCGATGGTGCTGCTTGCTTCTGCGTGAGCGGCTGCCAGCCCCGCGGCCTTGCCGTCCCTGACGGGATGCGCGAACCCCTGGGCCAAGGCCTCGCATGCACGGGCCAGCGCGGGGCCCGTCAAGTTGAGCTTTTCATGCTGGACCAGCACCGACATCACCAGGTCGACCCGATCGGCCAGCGACAAGGTTTCGACGTGGGCGTGCATCCACGCACGGACGACGCGGTCCGGCGGCAGCCCGTATGCCAGAGCGGAAACGAGCGGGGTCACATAGGCATCCCTGCGGTTCTGCACCGCCTCGGGCATGGCCTTGAACACAGCCTGGAGCACGAGCGCCGTGTTCTCGGGTCCGCGAGCCGGGGCGGCCTGATCGATCTCGTCCGACATGGCTGCGACGGACTTCAGCAATGCCGCCACCCACTTGACCGGCGCCTCGGCCCCGCTCGAGGACTTGGATTCAGCGACGAGACGCGCGACGAGCTTCGGTTCGATCGCGGGGCCGGCCTTGCGGCTCTTCAGCAGTTCGGCCATATCCTCGATCACCGCCTGGTGGGGTGCCATCAGCAGCTGGCGTACCGCGTGCTGCACGGCGGGCGGGCACCGCTCGCTCGTCCATTCGTCCTGGATGGCATCGGCGAGCCCCTGCTGCAATGACCGACTCAGTGCCACGGCAGCCTTCGGGTTGGAGCCCGGACGCCGGCTCATGAGCCCCTTCTGCCATCCCGCCACGGCGCACAGGACGGCCCGCTGCGGGGCGCGGAAGACAAGCAGTTCCTTCATCACGAAAGCGAAGTTCGAGCGCAACTGCTCAGGCGTCGAAAGCCCCTGGCTTTCTTGCCCACGCGCAGTACCGTAAAAAGCTTCGCGCATGCTGCGCTGCGTCACGTCCGGGTGCCCGGCGTTCACTGCGAGTTGGGTCACCGTCGGTTTCCAGGACGTCGTCTCCGCTGACAGATGCTCCTCCATGACCTCTGCGAGCCGGCCATCAGGAAGGCACGCGGCTCTTCGCAACTCCATTCCGACGCTTTTGATTCCTTTGATGTATTCGCCGCCGCCGACCATCTTTGGTAGGCCGGCCGTCGACTCCGCAGCAGCAGGTCGCGAGGTCGCGGGTACCGCTTCCACGACACGGTGGCTGATGGCCTTCCCATCGGGTGGTGGCAGTGAAACGTCCGTTGACGCGCGCCGTCCGCTGCGCGATGCGGCCTCGCCATCGTGGGCCTCCCGCCTGGCGTCCACCTCCTGGGATGCAGTCGCCGCAACTCCCGACATGTGACCGCGGCCGCTCCGGATATCGCTCATGGGGTCCTCCTCGATCCGACCCATCAGTAACCGTGCAGGAGCGCGGGTTCCGCGCCTGCTCGGCGGGCGGCCCCACGCCGGACCGCGCTGATGTATGGTCGGCCATGGGCTTCATGATCGCCGCCACCGCCGGCCACATCGACCACGGCAAGACCCTGCTGGTGCGCCGCCTCACCGGCGTCGATACCGATCGGCTGCCCGAAGAGAAGGCTCGCGGAATTTCGATCGAGCTGGGCTTCGCCTACGGCTGCCCTGCCGGCGGACCGCTGGTGGGTTTCGTCGACGTCCCGGGCCACGAGCGCTTCGTGCGCAACATGGTGGCGGGGGTCTGCGGCATCGACTTCGCGCTCCTGGTCGTTGCCGCGGACGACGGCGTGATGCCGCAGACGGTCGAGCACCTGCAGATCCTTGACCTGCTGGAGGTCCGCAGGGGCCTGGCGGTCATGACCAAGGTCGACCGCGTCGATTCGGCGCGGCGTGCGCAGGTGGGCGCGCAGATCGCTGCGCTCGTCGCCGGAACGTCGCTGGATGGGCTGCCGGTGGTCGAGGCGTCTGCTGCCACCGGGGAAGGCATTGACAAGGTCAGTGCCCTGCTGCGCGCCGCGGCCGAGCAGGCGCCGGCGCGCTGGGAGCCCGGCCGGCATTTCCGATTCGCCGTCGACCGCGCCTTTTCCGTCGATGGCAGCGGTACGGTCGTGACCGGCACGGTCTTCAGCGGCGAGGCCGCGCCCGGTGATCGCCTGCGCGTCTCGCCGTCCGGACCGCCCGCCCGCGTGCGCCGCCTGCACATGCACGGCAGCGAAGTGGATCGCGTGCGCGCAGGACATCGCTGTGCGATCAACCTGGCGAACGTGGCGCTGGCGGACATCGGCCGCGGCGACTGGATCGTCGCGGATGCGATCCACCGCCCGGCCATCCGGCTCGACACCCGGGTGCGGCTGTTGCCCGGTGCGCACACGCCCGGGCCGGCGACGCGCGTGCACCTGCACCATGGCTGCAGCGACGTCATGGCGCGCCTGGTGCCGATCGCCGGCCCGGGC
>DAIMZU010000123.1:0-7120 GCA_036733845.1 Ramlibacter sp. | reverse complement strand
CCCCCGTACCGCACGCTGACCAGCGCCGAGGTCGAGATCCTCGCCCGCGCCGAAGGCATGGTGCTCTCGCGCGGCGAGGACCGCCTCGAGCTGTCGGTGCCGATCGCCACCGCGGGCTGAACAAAAAAAAGGCCCGCCGGGCGGCGGGCCGAAGATCCAAGGAGACTTGCTAGCTTGCATGCCGCCGCGCGTGCCCCGGCCGGCACGCACGGACGACTCTGTGTCAGCGGCTGTAGGCTGTCTCGCCGTGGCTGCTGATGTCCAGACCCTCGCGCTCTTCCTCCTCGGTCACGCGCAGGCCGAAGGCGAGATCGGCGATCTTGAAGGCGATGAAGGCCACCACGCCGGACCAGACCATGGTGAAAACCACGCTCTTGACCTGGATCCAGACCTGCGCGCCCATGGCGAAGGTCTCGGGAGTCAGGCCGCCGGTGCCGCCCAGGGCCGGCGCCGCGAAGATACCGGTCAGCACCGCACCCAGGATGCCGCCGACACCGTGCACGCCGAACACGTCGAAGGCGTCGTCCGCACCGAGGATGCGCTTGAGGCCGCTGACGCCCCACAGGCAGATCACGCCCGCGGCCAGGCCGATGACAATGGAGCCCATCGGGCCGACAAAGCCAGCCGCGGGAGTGACGGCCACCAGGCCGCCGACGGCGCCCGAGGCAGCGCCCAGCATCGATGCCTTGCCCTTGATCAGCGACTCGGCGGCGATCCACGCCAGGGTGGCGGCGGCGGTGGCCAGCACGGTGTTGATGAAGGCAAGGCCAGCAGCGCCATTGGCGGCGCCCGCGGAACCGGCGTTGAAGCCGAACCAGCCCACCCACAGCAGGGACGCCCCGACCATGGTCAGCGTCAGCGAGTGCGGCAGGAAGGCCTCCTTGCCGTAGCCGATGCGCTTGCCCACCATGTAGGCGCCCACCAGGCCGGCGATGCCCGCATTGATGTGCACCACGGTGCCGCCGGCGAAGTCCAGCGCGCCGTCCTGGGCCAGCAGGCCGCCGCCCCAGACGATGTGCGCCATCGGCACATAGGAGAAGGTGAACCACAGCACCGCGAACAGCATCACCGCCGAGAAGCGGATGCGCTCGGCGAAGGCGCCGACCACCAGGGCCACGGTGATGGCCGCGAAGGTGCCCTGGAACGCGACGAACACGTACTCGGGTATCGTCGCGAGCGCGCCGATGGTCTCGGGCGTCACGCCCTTGAGGAACAGCTTGTCGGCGGTGCCGAAGAAGCTGCCATCCCCCGTGAACGCGAAGCTGTAGCCGTACAGCGCCCAGAGCAGGCTGCACAGGGAGAACACGACGAAGACCTGCATCAGCACGGACAGCATGTTCTTCGAGCGCGTGAGGCCGCCATAGAACAGGGCCAGGCCGGGGATGGTCATGAGGATGACCAGCAGCGTGGAGGTCAGCATCCAGGCGGTGTCACCGGAATCGATCTTGGGCGCGTCCGCCGCCGGTGCGGCCTCGGCGGGTGCGGGAGTGGCGGCGGCCGGGGCGGCGGCCGCAGCGGCTGGCGCTTCGGCCGGCGCGGCGGACTGCGCCAGCGCGGCGCCGCCTCCGGTGATCAGGCCCAGCCCCAGGGCCAGGCAGGCAATCAGCTTTCGCATGGTGTCTCTCTCTCGGGTAGGTGGGTTACAGGGCTTCGTTGCCGGTCTCGCCGGTACGGATGCGGATGACCTGCTCGAGGTCGTAGACGAAGATTTTTCCGTCGCCGATCTTGCCGGTGCGGGCGGCGCCCTCGACGGCCTCGATCACGCGCTCGACCAGTTCGCCTGAGACGGCGGCCTCGATCTTGACCTTGGGCAGGAAGTCGACCACGTATTCCGCGCCGCGGTACAGCTCGGTGTGGCCCTTCTGGCGGCCGAAGCCCTTGACCTCGGTGACGGTGATGCCCTGCACGCCGATGGCGGAGAGGGCTTCACGCACCTCGTCGAGCTTGAAAGGCTTGATGATGGCGGTGACGAGTTTCATGGCTGCTCCGGTGAAAGTCGGGGATCAGAAGGTCTTCTTGACGCCCAGCACGAGGGCGGTCTTGCCGAGGTCGCGGTTGCCGCTGCCCACGAGGGTGAAGGGCGCGCCGAAACGGTCCTCCCAGTTGGTGCCGACGATGGCGCCGCTGACCACCAGGCCCGAGTACTCCTTGGCCAGGGCCAGCGAGTAGTCACGGTAGGTTCCGAAGTTGCGGATCTTCTGCCAGCCGACGTGCGGAACCAGCGAGAAGCCATTGCCCAGGTCGAAGCTGGCGCTCAGGTCCAGGTAGCCGCTGTTCTTGCTGTCCGGTGTGCCGAACAGCGTGGTCAGGGCGTGCGAGTACTTGACGGTGGCCGGGCCGAAACCGACGGCGCCATACAGCTCGGTCGTGTTGGCGTTCTCGCCGGTGACGTCCTTGACCGTATTGCGCGGATACCAGTACTGCAGCGCCCCGACGTCGTAGCTCAGGCCGGCGAACTCGCCCTTGTAGCCGCCATAGACGTCGACCTCGACCGAGCCGCGCAGGGCGGGGTCGTTGCTGTCCTTGATCCAGCGGATGGTGGAGCCCCAGGCGCCCAGATAGAAGCCGTTGGCGAGAGCGAGGTCCACGCCGGCCTGCAGGGCGGGGCGCTTACCCGACTGCGAGATGCCGCGGTAGCGGTAGTCGCTGACCGCGCCCACGTTGTACGACAGCTCATAGGACGCCGGCGCTGGCGCAGCGACCTGGGCGAAGGCTGCGCCGCAAGCGACGAGCGAGGTGGACAGCATCAAGGCGGCTTTGATCTTCATGAGGCTCTTCTCCGTTCCTGTGGATGTTTTGAAAGGGGTGCCCACCCTTCAAAGCACAAGGCGTGCCAGCGCGAGGACGGGGGCAGCGGGCGCCCGCACGGCGGGCTGCCCGGCCGTGGCGCGTCCGAACACGCATCGGACGGGTGCCGCATGCACGCTTCTGGTGCGTCTGGCAGGCGCGCGTGCCAGCGCTCCTGAATCGCGCCCCATCCGGGCGCGTCGATGCGGCGGCGCACTCGCATGGTGCTGCGGGCGCCGCCACAATCGCCGGGTGGCAACCTCACCATCGCTCGGAGCACACATGGACTTGGGACTGACTGGAAAACACGTACTCGTCACCGGCGGCAGTCGGGGCATCGGCCTGGCTTGCGTCCAGGGCTTCCTCGGGGAGGGCGCCCGGGTCAGCCTCGTCTCCCGCAGCCGGCAGACCGTCGATGCGGCGGTGGCGTCGATGAAGGCGCTGGGCCATGGGTGCCAGGGTCTTGCCGTGGACCTGGCGGATGCAAAGGCAGCGGCGGCCATGGTGGACGAGGTCGAAGCCACGTCCGGGCCGATCGACGTCCTGGTCAACAGCGCCGGCGCGGCACGGCAGGTGCCCTTCACCGAACTCACGCCGGCCGACTTCCACGAAGCCATGCACGCCAAGTTCTTCACCTACATCCACGTGATGGACCCCGTCGCCAGGCGCATGGGCGCGCGCGGCGCGGGGGTGATCGTCAACGTCATCGGCATGGGCGGCAAGCTCGCACGGACCACCCACCTGCCGGGCGGCGCCGCCAATGCAGCGCTGATGCTCGTGACCGCCGGCATGGCCGCCGCGTGGGGCCCGAGCGGTGTGCGGGTGAACGCGGTGAATCCCGGCGCGACGCTGACCGAGCGCCTGGAAAGCCTGCTGGCGGTGCAGGGCCGCTCCGAAGGCATTTCCCCCGAGGAAGCCGCCCGGCGCGCCGCCGCTTCCATTCCCCTGAGGCGTTTCGGCTCGCCCGAGGAAATCGCGGACACGGTGCTGTACCTGGCCTCTTCCCGGTCGAGCTACGTCAACGGCGCGATCATTTCGATGGATGGAGGGGCGACCCCCTTCGTGGTCTGAACCGGCGGCCGGGGCCGCGCCGGCCCGCATGCCGCCAACCTCCCCTGGGAGCACGTTGCACAAGGTCAGGAAAGACACCGGCCGCCTAGCATGCTGTCCAGGAGGAAGGCAGAGATATGACACTGGCAGTGGTGCGCAGCCGCGCCCTGGTCGGACTGCAGGCCAGCCCGATTTCGGTCGAGGTCCACCTGGCCAACGGGCTGCCGGCGTTCAACCTGGTCGGGCTGGCCGACACCGAGGTCAAGGAATCGCGCGAGCGGGTACGCGCGGCCTTGCTCACCTGCGGCCTGGACTTCCCGCACAACAAGCGCATCACCGTCAACCTGGCGCCGGCCGACCTGCCCAAGGACTCCGGCCGCTTCGACCTGCCCATCGCCCTCGGCATCCTGGCCGCGATGGGGCAGCTCGACCCGGCAGCCCTGGCGGGGTTCGAGTTCATGGGCGAGCTCTCTCTGTCCGGCGAGCTCCGGCCGGTGCGGGGGGCGCTCGCCATCAGCCTGGGGCTGCGCGCTGCCGCACCCGGCGCGGCGCTGGTCCTGCCCCCTGGCAGTGCCGAGGAAGCGGCGCTGGTGCCCGGGGTCACCATCTGGCGGGCGGCGCACCTGCTGGACGTCGTCCAGCGCTTCGTCCGCCGTCCGCCCCGGCCCCCCGGGGACTCCCGGCCCGGGGGCGCAGGCGGTGCCCCCGCGGAGTCACCGGACCCCACCGGCTGGTGCGTGGCCCGCCCGCTGCCAGCAGCGCCGCCGGCAGCCGGCCCGGACCTGTGCGAGGTCAAGGGGCAGGCCGCCGCGCGCCGCGCGCTTGAAATCGCGGCGGCTGGTGGTCACAGCCTGCTGCTGGTCGGGCCGCCCGGGGCCGGCAAGTCCATGCTGGCGCAGCGCCTGGCCGGCCTGCTGCCGCCGCTGGAGCTGTCGCAGGCGCTCGAAACCGCGGCGATGGCCAGCCTGGCACGGCAGTTCTCGCCGGCGGACTGGGCGCAGCGGCCCACCCGCAGCCCGCACCATTCGGCCAGTTGCGTCGCGCTGGTCGGCGGAGGCTCGCCGCCACGCCCGGGCGAAATTTCGCTGGCGCACCACGGAGTGCTCTTCCTGGACGAACTCCCCGAGTTTCCGCGCACGGCGCTCGAAGCACTGCGCGAGCCGCTGGAAACCGGCTGCGTCACCATCGCACGCGCCGCCCGCACCGAGCACTTCCCCGCCCGCTTCCAGCTGGTGGCGGCCATGAACCCCTGTCCCTGCGGATGGCTCGGCTCGGCGCACCCGGCCTGCCGGTGCTCGCCCGAGCAGGTCAGCCGCTACCAGGGTCGCATCAGCGGACCGCTGCTCGACCGCATCGACCTGCAGGTGCAGGTGGCCGCGCTGCCTGCACGCGAACTCCTCGAAGCCGGCGCCGGTGAGCCCAGTGCCGCGGTGCGGGCCCGCAGCACCGCCGCACGCGCGCGGGCGCTGCAGCGCCAGGGCTGCGCCAACCACGCCCTTGCAGGCGCCGGGCTGGACCACCATGCCGCACTCGATGCTTCGGCACGTGATTTCCTCCAGCGCGCGGCGACTCGCCTGGCCTGGAGCGGCCGGGCCATGCACCGGGTGATCCGGGTCGCACGCACCATCGCCGACCTGGAGGGCGCGGACGCCGTGGCGCCCGCGCACGTGGCGGAGGCGATGCAGTACCGCCGCGGCCTGGCACAGGCGCATTGACCCCCGTGCCGGCGCTCAGTTCGCCAGCATGAACCCAGCGAAGAACTCCGCCAGCGCGTCGTGCGCATCCAGCGGCAGCACGTTCGCGACGTACTGGTCGGGCCGAACGATCACCAGCGCCCCCTGCGCACGGTCGATGCCCCGCAGGTCGAAGATGTCCGGTCCCTCCTTCAGGTCCGGGCAGAAGACCTTCTCGTAATCACGCAGCGCCAGGCGGCCCTTGCGTGGCAGCAGCAGCGGCGGCAGGCGGGTGGCGTCGACCTCTCGATGGCTGTGCTGCAGGATGGCGCGCAGGTCGAACACCGCGTCCGGATCCTGTCCGGGGCGGGTGAAGCGTCGCAGGGGCGATGCGGGGTCGTCCTGCAGAAAGCGGCACATCCGCTGCAGGCCGCCCTGCGTCTGCAGCGTGTCCTCCGCCGCCGCGAAGGCATACAGCCGCCACCGGCCATCCGCCTTGCCGACGTGGCCGAGGTGCAGCGGCCGTGCATCCGAAAGACGGACCACCGGCGCCGAGTGGAAGCGCGTGCCGATCACGAAGCCGCGTGCAAGGCCCTGGTGCGTGTCCTTGCCGGTGATGACGGACGGCTGGTAGTGGGTGCCCATGCCGGCCGTGAAGCGGCCGTGCCGCTCGAAGTACTTCTGGAACTCCTTCGGGTCCACGCCCTGCGCCGCGTCGCCGCCCTGCCTGGGCCGGTCGCTGAACATCTTGGCCCACTCCCGGTCGAAGTCGATCAGCGCCTGCGCCGCCGGCTGGCGCTCGGCCGAGTAGGTGTGCAGCAGCGAGGGCGCGCACTGGCCCCGCAGGACCGCGGCCAGCTTCCAGCCGAGGTTGAAGGTGTCCTGCATCGAGAAGTTCATGCCCTGTCCGGCCTTGGGGCTGTGGGTGTGGCAGGCATCGCCTGCGATGAACACCCGTGGAAGGGCGGTGCCGGCGCCCTCGGGGCCCGCGTCGTCGTACTGGTCGCAGATGCGCTGGCCGATCTCGTACACGGACCACCACGGCACCTCCTTCACGTCCAGCGTGTAGGGGTGGAGGATGCGCCGGGCGGCGGAAATCAGCTTGTCCACGGTGATGTTGCGGTCGGCCACGCGCTCGCCGGCCCCGAGTTTTTCCATCTCGACGTACAGGCGCACCAGGTAGCCCCCTTCGCGCGGGATGACCAGCAGGTTGCCGCCGTTGGCCGACTGGACCGCCACCTTGTAGCGGATGTCCGGGAAGTCGGTCTCGGCGAGCACGTCCATCACGCCCCAGGCCTGGTTGGCCGAGTCGCCGACCAGCTGGCGACCGATCGACCGGCGCACCGCACTTCGTGCGCCGTCGCAGCCGACCACGTAGCGCGCGCGCAGCGTCTCCACCTGACCTGCATGCGCGGGGTCGGTGCGTTCGATGCGTGCCGTGACGGGGTGGTCCGGCGCGCTTCGATCCACGGTGAGGTCGAGCAGGCGGCGCGAATAGTGCGGCTCGAGCCTGCTCGGCGAGTTGCGCATCAGCTCCAAATAGAAGTCATGCACTCGCGCCTGGTTGAGCACCACGTGCGGGAACTCGGACAGGCCGTCCTCGGTGTCCT
>DAIMZU010000122.1:0-7130 GCA_036733845.1 Ramlibacter sp. | reverse complement strand
AGTCAAAGCCGATGAACAAGACCGAACTCGTCCAATCCCTCGCCAGCGCCACCGACCAGTCCCAGGCTGCCGCCGCGCGCTCGCTCGATGCCTTCGTCCGCATCGTCTCCGACGAACTCGCCCAGGGTGGCGAGGTGGTGATCCCGGGATTCGGCAGCTTCAAGCGCGCCGAGCGCGCCGAACGCGCCGGGCGGAACCCGCAGACGGGGGAGGCGATCACCATCCCGGCGGGCAACGCGGTCAAGTTCGTTCCGGGCGCGGCGCTGAAGGCTGCAGTCAACGCAAAGGGTTGAGCCGGGAGCAGGAGCGCGGTGCAGGCGCGGGTCCCCGCCTTCACGGGGATGACGGGGTAGAAACTCCGTCATTCTCGCGACAGCGGCAACCCAGAAGCGCGGTGCCTCCGGAGAAAAGGCCCGGTGCCTCTCAATGCACCACCGGCATCTCCTCCTCATCATTGACCACCTCCATCCCGATCGCCGTCAGGCGCTCGACCAGGTAGGCAAGGGCCGCTTCCAGCTGCCGCGGATCCGAGTCCGGCAGCACCAGCAGCGTGGTCTGTGCGTCGTCGAGCGTGCGTGCCACCAAGGTGGGTCGCCCATCGATGCGCTCGAGCCGTGCGCAGACGCGGGGGATGCCCTGTGGCCCGGGTGGAGCGTCGATGACGCTGCGGGCCAGTTCGGCGATGGGGGCGAAACGGGATTCCTGTGAGTCGGCAACGATGGTTCGCATGATCCTCTCGATGTACGGAGTCGATGACTCCTGAGGATTGTTTTTCCATCAGTGCGCGCGGACGCCTTGTGGGAGCGCGGCACGTCCGCGAGGCAATCCCGGACCCAGGAACCGCGGGCCGAATGCGCGAATTCCTGTCCTGCATTTCGCCGCCCGGGCCGAGGCATCGTCCGACGCGGCTTTTTGCACTGCCGTAGACTCCGTACCATGCATCCGCTGGCCCTCTTGTCGATCGGCGTCGTGGCCTTCCTGGCCATGGAAGGCGTTGCCTGGCTCGCGCACCGGTATGTCATGCACGGCTGGGGCTGGGCGTGGCATCGCAGCCATCACGAGCCGCGTCGCGGCGGGCTGGAGCCCAACGACGGTTTCTCGGCCGTTGGCACCGTCCTGTCCCTGCTGCTGTTCTGGCTGGCGGCAGCCTTCGGCTGGCCCTGGCTCACGGCAGCCGCCGCCGGGATGTCTGTCTACGGCGTGTTGTACTGGCTGGTCCATGACGGACTTGTCCACCAGCGCTGGCCCTTGCGGTGGGTGCCGCGCACCGGCTACCTGCACCGCCTGGTCCTCGCACACCGGCTGCACCACGCGGTGCGCACGCGCGAGGGAGCCCTGTCCTTCGGCTTTCTCATCGTCCGCGATCCGCAAGCCCTCGCGGGCGAGCTGAAGGTCCGGCGGATGGCCCGGGTTCGCTGATGACTTCCATGCCCCTGAAACTGCGCAGGCGCGGCCCGGCTATTTCGTCCCGAAGATCCTGTCCCCGGCGTCCCCGAGGCCCGGGAGGATGTAGCCATGCTCGTTCAGCTGGCGGTCCACAGCGGCCGTGTAGATAGGAACGTCGGGGTGCGCGGCCTGCATGGCCGCGACGCCTTCGGGGCAGGTGAGCAGGCACACGAACTTGATCGACCGCGGCTTCAGCGACTTGATGCGGTCCACTGCGGCGACCGCCGAGTTGCCCGTGGCCAGCATCGGATCGACCACCACCACGTCGCGCTCCTGCATGTCCTGCGGCATCTTGAAGTAGTACTCCACCGGCTTGAGCGTCTCAGGGTCACGGTACAGGCCGATGTGCCCCACCCGCGCACCCGGCACCACGCTGAGCATGCCGTCGAGGATGCCGGTGCCCGCGCGCAGGATGGACACGAAGACCAGCTTCTTGCCGTCGATGACCTTGGCCTTCATGGTCTCCATCGGCGTCTCGATCTCGACCTCCTGCATGGGGACGTTGCGCGTGACCTCATAGGTCATCAGCGTGGCCAGTTCGTTGAGCAGGCGACGGAAGCTGTTGGTCGAGGCCTCCTTCTTGCGCATCAGCGTGAGCTTGTGCTGGACGAGGGGATGGTCGATGAGGTGGACGTTGCTCAAGGTGAGGCTTCCTCTGCTGTGGGAGTGTTCGTTGCCGGTCTGCGGCCGGCCCCACAGACCCTCTTCAGAGGATCGCGGTGCCGCCGGCGACGCGCAAGGCGGGCCGTCCGGCCCGCCGCTGTGCCAACTCATGAGCGACCGGGCCGCAGCCACCCTGGAGGATAACGCTCGGCGGCAGCCGATGCGCGTCCGCGTGCAACTCGCCACGGACCCGCGCCACCACCTCGTCCATCAGCGACAGCGTGCAGGCCCGCCACTCGACGATCAGCTCGTCGGACGCAAGCCACTCCCGCTCCAGGTGGGCAGCATCGCGCGGCCGCAAGACGCCGGTGTCGAGAAGCAGGCCGACATTGGCATCGTCCGCCAGGGCGGTGAAGGCGTCCAGTCCACGGACGGAGACGCCGCACCACATCAGCGGCTCGACCAGCGAGTAGGCGAGCCATTGGGCAAGGCCATGGAGGGGCACCCAGCCCGCGGAAGGCCCCTCGGCCTGCACTGCTGCGTGCCGCCAGCAGTCGCCCAGGGGGACGCCGCCGACGGCGTTGTCGTGCGCTGTCAACCCCGAGAGCGAGATCAGGATCTGGGAGAGCAGGTCGTGCGCGCCGAGTTCTGCGGTACTCGGCGGTGCTTCGGGCCCGGAAACCAGCAAGACGTACAGCCCGCCGGGCCGCGCGTCGTCGCCGAAGACCTGCGGCTGCTCGGACATCACCTCACCGAGCCGCCGCAGCAGGACGGCGCGCTCTTCGAGTGCCGGCAGGCGATTCGAAGGCGTCACCTGCAAGACCTGGCCGAGGTGATCGGTCGGCAGGCCGCGCAGGCCCGCCGCATCCACCTGGAAGGGCCGGCGCCGGTCGCTCGAGAACATGCCCGCGCAGAAAGCGTGGAAGCCCGCCACCGCCAGTCCGTCCGGCCCGCTGAGCCGCCGCCCTGACGCGGACTCCATGTAGGCCCAGTCGCCTGCGGGCGCGGCGGCCAGCAGCACGCTGGTCACCGTGAGGTCGAGCAGCGCCTGGACCCGCAGCGCCGGCGCCATTCCCGCCAGCAGGCTGTCCAGCTGGCGGCGCCGGTCGATTCCGCCGGCTTCCAGATGACGCCAGTGGCTGTGGAGCGGGGCGCGAGAGCGCAGGCCTCGCACCGCGTCGACGACGCGCCCGGACACCTCGTCCAGGCCCGCTTCGTCCACCTGCAGCCAGGCCGACTCGCCGTGGCGGGCGCGCGACAGCAGCTGCCCGCAACGCTCCCGCACGGCCAGGGTGCTGCGCAACTCGGCCGCCGTGCTCTCGCCGTTGGCCCGCTCGTCGATGAAGGTGTCGCTCATGCCCGCAGCCTTGCACAGGCGGCGGCGTGCCGCGTCAGCCGGGGGCGCAAGCGTGCGTCTGTTTCGGGCGCGCCAGCCGTGCTGGAGGCGCCCGAAGAGGCGAGAACCTTCTTTGATGGGACTCGTGGCCTCAGCGTCGCTTCCGGCTGCCGGTCAGACTGCCCAGCAGCCCGCGCATGATCTCGCGGCCGATCGTGGTCCCCACGGTCCGGACGGCCGATTTCGCCATCATCTCGACCAATCCCTCGCGCCGCCCACCGCGGGGGCCGGTCGAGCCCATCAGCAGGTCGCCCAGACCGCCGCCGCTGGGCGCCGCCGGGGCCCCCGCAGCAGGCTCGGCGGCAGGCTTGGCCGAGCGCTGCTGGAGGAGTTCGTAGGCAGATTCGCGGTCGACGGTCTTGTCGTAGGCGCCAGCCACCAGCGAGCCGGCCATCAGCGCCTGCCGCTGCTGCGGCGTGATCGGTCCGATCTGGCTGCCCGGCGGCAGCACGTAGGCCCGCTCGGTCACGCTGGGGCGGCCCTTGCCGTCGAGGAAGCTGACCAGCGCCTCACCCACGCCCAGCTCGGTGATCGCCGCTTCGATGTCCAGCCCGGGTTTGGGGCGCATCGTCGAAGCGGTGGCCTTGACGGCTTTCTGGTCACGGGGGGTGAAGGCCCGCAGCGCGTGCTGAACGCGGTTGCCCAACTGCGCCAGTACGCTGTCCGGAATGTCCAGCGGGTTCTGCGTCACGAAGAAGACGCCCACGCCCTTGGACCGCACCAGCCGCACGACCAGCTCGATGCGCTCGACCAGGACCCTGGGCGCATCGTCGAACAGCAGGTGCGCCTCGTCGAAGAAGAACACCAGCTTGGGCTTGTCGAGGTCACCCACTTCCGGCAACTGCTCGAACAGCTCGGAGAGCAACCACAGCAGGAAGGTGGCGTACAGGCGGGGCGAGTTCAGCAGCCTGTCGGCCGCGAGGACGTTGACCATCCCGTGTCCCTGCGGGTCGGTCTGCATGAAATCGGCGATGTCCAGCATGGGCTCGCCGAAGAAGCGGTCGCCGCCCTGCGATTCAACCTGCAGCAGGCCGCGCTGGATGGCGCCGACGCTGGCCGCGCTGACGTTGCCGAATTCGGTGGTGAACTGCTTGGCGTTCTCGCCAACGTACTGCAGCAGGCTGCGCAGGTCCTTCATGTCCAGCAGCAGCAGACCCTGCGCATCGGCAACGCGAAAGACGATCTGCAGCACCCCCGCCTGGGTCTCGTTGAGGTTGAGCATGCGCGACAGCAGCAGCGGACCCATGTCCGACACGGTGGCGCGCACCGGGTGGCCGGATTCGCCGAAGACGTCCCACAGGGTCGTGGGGCAGGCGAATGGCTGGGGCTCGGGCAGGCCCCGTTCCGCGATGACGGCCTTGAGCTTCGCTCCGAGCTGGCCGGGCTGGCTGATGCCCGTGAGGTCCCCCTTGATGTCCGACAGGAAGACCGGCACCCCCGCCCGGCTGAAATGTTCGGCCATGGTCTGGAGGGTGACGGTCTTTCCCGTGCCCGTCGCGCCGGTGATCAGGCCATGCCGGTTCGCCATGGACGGCAGCAGGTGGCACTCGACTTGCGAGTTGCGGGCGATGAGCAGGGGTTGGGCCATGGGGTGAAAAGTAGAATGTCGACTTTCGCTGCAAGCGTAACGCACTCGAGAGATCAAGGACACACCCGTGGCTGGACATAGCAAGTGGGCCAACATCCAACACCGCAAGGGGCGGCAGGATGAGAAGCGCGGCCGCATCTGGACGCGGGTCATCCGTGAAATCATGGTCGCGGCCCGCCAGGGCGGCGGCGACCTCTCGGCCAACCCGCGGCTGCGGCTGGCGGTGGACAAGGCCAAGGCGGCCAACATGCCCGCCGACACCATCAAGCGCAACATCGACAAGGCCACTGGCAACCTCGAGGGCGTGCACTACGAGGAAATCCGCTACGAGGGCTACGGCATCGGGGGCGCGGCCATCATCGTCGACACCATGACCGACAACCGGGTGCGCACCGTGGCCGAGGTCCGCCACATCTTCAGCAAGTACGGCGGCAACATGGGCACCGAAGGCTCCGTGTCCTTCCAGTTCAGGCATTGCGGGCAGATCATCCTGGCGCCCGGCACCCCCGAGGATCGCGTCATGGACGTCGCGCTGGAGGCCGGCGCCGACGACGTCATCACCGACGAGGATGGCGCGGTCGAGGTGCTGACCCCCGCGCCCGCCTTCGAGGCGGTGCGCAACGCCCTCGAAGCGGCCGGGCTGAAGCCCGAGCTGGCCGAGGTCACGATGCGCCCCGAGAACACGGTCGAACTGGCCGGCGACGACGCCGCACGCATGCAGAAGCTGCTGGACATGCTCGAGGACCTCGACGACGTGCAGGACGTCTTCCACAACGCGGAAATGCCCGAATGAAGGTCCTCGTCGTCGGCGGCGGTGGCCGTGAGCACGCGATGGCCTGGAAACTCGCGCAATCCCCCAAGGTGTCCTCGGTGCACGTGGCCCCCCGGCAACGGCGGCACCGCGCTGGACGACCGCCTGTCCAACCTGCCCATCACCGACATCCCCGCCCTGCGCGAATGGGCGCTGGCCCAGAAGGTCGCGCTCACCGTCGTCGGCCCCGAGGCGCCCCTGGCCGCCGGACTCGTCGACGATTTCCGCGCCCACGGGCTGCGCGTCTTCGGCCCCACCCGTGCCGCCGCCCAGCTCGAAAGCTCCAAGGCTTTCTCCAAGGCCTTCATGAAGCGCCACGGCATTCCCACGGCTGCCTACGAGACCTTCTCCGAACCGGCCCTGGCGCATGCCTATGTGGACCGCATGGGCGCGCCCATCGTGGTCAAGGCCGACGGCCTGGCCGCGGGCAAGGGCGTGGTCGTCGCGATGACGGTGGCCGAGGCCCATGAGGCCATCGACTTCATGCTCCTGGACAACCGCCTGGGGGTCTCGCACAACGACGGCGGCGCACGGGTGGTCATCGAGGAGTTCCTGCAGGGCGAAGAAGCCAGCTTCATCGTGCTGTGCGACGGCCGCAACGTCGCGCCGCTGGCCACCAGCCAGGACCACAAGCGCCTGCTCGACGCCGACGTCGGCCCGAACACCGGCGGCATGGGCGCGTACTCGCCCGCACCGGTCGTCACGCCCGATGTCCACGCCCGGGCCATGCGCGAGATCATCCTGCCCACCATCCGCGGCATGGAAAGGGACGGCATCCCCTACACCGGCTTCCTGTATGCCGGCCTCATGATCGACGCCCAGGGGCAGGTCAAGACGCTCGAATTCAACTGCCGCATGGGCGACCCGGAAACCCAGCCCATCCTCATGCGCCTGAAGTCCGACCTGTTCGACCTGCTCATGGCGGCCACGGGCGGCACGCTCGACCAGGCGGACCTGCAGTGGGACCGTCGCACCGCCGTGGGCGTGGTCATGGCCGCTGCCGGCTACCCGCTCAGTCCCCGCAAGGGCGACCCGGAGACCGGACTTCCTGCGGAGGCATCGGACGCCATGGTCTTCCATGCCGGCACGAGCCAGCAGGACGGGCGGCTCGTCACCAGCGGCGGCCGGGTCCTGTGCGTCACCGCGCTGGCCGACAACCTCAAGCTGGCGCAGCAGCGCGCCTACGAGCTGGTGGCAGGCATCCGCTTCGAGGGCGCCCAGTGGCGCCGCGACATCGGCCACCGTGGACACCGGTGATCTTTTCTGGACCTCGATGAGCACTGATC
>DAIMZU010000121.1:0-7151 GCA_036733845.1 Ramlibacter sp. | reverse complement strand
ACCTGCAGACCAACAAGGCCAAGCTGGTGGCGCGCTTCGCCAGCGAGTTTCAGGCGCTGGACAGCCTGCGCGTGGCCGAGGCGCTGGAGAGGCGTCTGCAAGCCGAGGGGCGCGGGCTGGACGTGTTCGTGCAGGTCAACACGTCGGGGGAAGCTAGCAAGTACGGGCTGCCACCGGACGAGGTGGCCGCGTTCCTGCGTGAGCTGCCAGCGTTCCCAGCACTGCGCGTGCGCGGCCTGATGACGCTGGCGCTGTTTTCAGCCGAAGCCGAACGGGTGCGCGAGTGCTTCGTGCTCCTGCGTGGTCTGCGCGACCGGCTGCGGCAGGAGGCCCCGGACGGGATCGGCCTGGATGAATTGTCGATGGGCATGTCCGGCGACTACGAGATCGCCATCGAAGAAGGCGCGACCGTCGTGCGCGTCGGGCAAGCCATCTTCGGTGCGAGGGCCACGCCGGATGCCTACTACTGGCCGTCGGCCGGAGACGGAGAGCCGACTTGATCCAGCCTACCGCCGCCAGCGCCGAGCCTGCGCCATCGCTCCGCCCGCTGCCTATCGACGTGGTTTCCATCCAGTCGCAGGTCGTCTATGGCCGGGTCGGCAACAACGTGGCCGTGCCCGCGCTGCAAGCGCAGGGACTGACCGTTGCCGCCGTGCCCACTGTGGTTCTCAGCAATACGCCGCACTATCCGACGATCCACGGCGGCCCTGTGCCTGCCGCTTGGTTCGAGGGCTATCTCCGTGACCTGTCCGCGCGAGGCGTGCTGCCTCCGCTTCGGGCGATCCTCACCGGTTACCTCGGCGGCCCGGAACAGGCGCAAGCGCTGGGTAGCTGGATCGGCCAGGCGATGGAAGTGCAACCCGCCTTGCGGGTCGTGGTTGATCCCGTGCTCGGCGACCATGACCACGGCGAATACGTCAGTCCAGGCATGGCCGATGCGTACCGCCGCCATCTGCTGTCCCTGGCCGATGGACTGACACCGAACGGCTTTGAGCTGGCACACCTCACCGGCATGGCGGTGAATAGAGTCGAAAGCGTGGTCGCCGCCGCACGCACCTTGTTGACGGGTCGAACCCAATGGGTCGCGGTGACAAGTGCCGCGCCGGACACCTGGGCGCATGACGAGATGCAGGTGGTGCTGGTTACGCGCACCCAAGCCGAGGTCATCCGGCATCCACGTATCGACGCCACCTCCAAGGGGACGGGCGACCTGTTCTGCGCCACCTTGACCGGGTATTGGCTCAACGGAGCCAGCGTACCGCAGGCGACCGCCCAGGCGTGCCGCCAGGTTGTACGAGCACTGCGCCATACCCAGCAAGGCCAATGCGCCGAACTGCTTTTCCCACCGATGGCGACCCGTCAAGACGATGGCCAGCCACAGGCGCACGAGCGTGATGTCCGCCAGTTTACTTACCAGATCGGAAATGGGGATCTTTCCATGCAGCCTGCGGCTTCACACCTGATGCGGGCCTACGCCCGCCAGCCAGTTTCATTCGTGCGTGGCAGCGGCGCTCGGCTTTGGGATGACCAGGGCGTGGAGTATCTAGACGCCATCGCTGGCGTTGCAGTCACCAGCCTGGGCCATGCTCACCCTGAAATCTCGGCGGCCATCGCCCAGCAGGCGGGGACGTTGCTGCACACCTCCAATGTCTTCCGCATTGACTGGCAGGAGCGGCTGGGGGAGCGGCTGTGTGCCTTAACGGGTATGCAAAGAGCTTTCTTCTGCAATTCCGGCGCCGAGGCCAATGAAACCGCGCTCAAGCTAGCGAGGCTGCACGGCCATCGCAAGCAGGTTGCGAACCCCAAGATCGTTGTGATGGAGAACGGTTTTCACGGCCGCACCATCGCCACGCTTTCCGCCACGGGGAACCTCGCAAAGCAAGGCGGCTTCGAGCCGCTACTGCCCGGCTTTCTGCACTTGTCTTACGACGATATTGAAGCGGTTCGGCAGGCAGCCGAGCAATCGCCTGACATCGTGGCGGTACTGATCGAGCCGGTACAGGGTGAAGGCGGCATTCGGGTCGCCAGGGCCGACTACTTGCGCGAACTCCGGGCATTGTGTGACCAGCATGGATGGTTGCTGATGCTGGATGAAATCCAGACCGGAATGGGCCGCACGGGCGCATGGTTCGGTTATCAACATGCGGCCATCACGCCCGACGTGATGACGGTGGCGAAGGCGTTGGGCAACGGCTTTCCCATCGGCGCCTGCCTCGCACGCGGCGCGGCGGCCGACCTGTTCTCGCCTGGTCAGCACGGCTCGACTTTCGGCGGTAATCCGCTGGCCTGCCGGGTGGGCTGCACGGTGCTGGATCTTATGACCCGCGATGAACTGCCGAGGCGCGCCGCTGTATTGGGGGCGCGCTTGCTGGACAGCCTGCAAAAGGCGCTGGGCGGTCACCCGAACGTCAACGCCATCCGCGGCCAGGGGCTGATGGTCGGCATTGAGCTGGACAGGAACTGCACAGAACTGGTTGGTCGTGCACTGGCAGAGCAACGCCTGCTCATCACGGTCACACGCGGCAGCGTCATCAGGCTGCTTCCACCGCTGATTTGCGATGAGATGCAGATCGACGACATCGTGGTTCGCGTCGCGCGCCTGTTGGCATCGAATGTAGCGAAAAACGCCATCGTGGAAGCTGCCGCACAAACAATAGTGGGCAGATGACATACAGGCCAGTCATGCCCGAAGCCCAAGTATTCCAAACCATAGGATGCACCCATGTACGACACCTCGCTCACTCTCATCGACTTCGACCCCGAACTGGCTCAAGCCGTGCAGCATGAAGAACGCCGGCAGGAGGATCACGTTGAGCTGATTGCCTCCGAGAACTACGCCAGCCCGCTGGTAATGCGCATCCAGAACTCGGTGTTCACCAACAAGTACGCCGAGGGCTACCCCGGCAAACGCTACTACAGCGGCTGCGAGTATGTGGACGTGGCCGAACGCCTCGCCATTGAGCGGATCAAGGAACTGTTCGACTGCGACTACGCCAATGTCCAGCCCCATGCCGGCGCCCAGGCCAATGCCGCGGTATTTCTGGCACTGACCAATCCTGGCGACACGGTGATGGGCATGAACCTCGCCCAAGGCGGCCACCTTACGCACGGCAACCCGTCCAATTTCTCCGGCCAACACTACAAGATCGTTCCCTACGGACTTGATCCTGAAACGGGATTGATCGACTACGACGAGATGGAGCGCATCGCGCTGGAGACTTGGCCGAAGATGCTGATCGGCGGCTTCTCTGCATATTCGCGCCACAAGGACTGGGCGCGCATGCGTGTCATCGCCGACAAGGTAGGGGCGATCTTTTGGGTGGACATGGCGCACGTTGCCGGCCTGGTAGCGGCGGGCGAGTACCCGAATCCGCTGCCCCATGCCCATGTAGTGACCAGCACCACCCACAAGACCCTGCGCGGCCCGCGTGGCGGCATCATTCTCGCCAAGGGGCAGGACGAGGACTTCTACAAGAAGCTCAATTCCGCCGTGTTTCCGGGCATACAGGGCGGCCCGCTTATGCACATCATCGCGGCCAAGGCGGTGGCCTTCAAGGAGGCGCTACGCCCGGAGTTCAAGGCCTACCAGCGCCGGGTAGTGACCAATGCCCGAGCGATGGCCGCCGTGCTCCAGCAGCGTGGCTACAAGATCGTTTCCGGCGGCACCGATAACCACCTGATGCTGATCGACCTGTCCGCCAAGCCATACACCGGCAAGGATGCGGACGCTGCGTTGGCCGATGCTTACATCACGACGAACAAGAATTCGGTGCCCAACGATCCGCGTTCGCCCTTCGTCACCTCGGGATTGCGAATCGGCACGCCCGCCGTGACCACGCGTGGCTTCGGGGTGCCCGAGTGCGAGCAGCTCGCGAGCTGGCTGTGCGACGTGCTGGATGCACAGGAGGCTGGCGGTGATGCCCCAGCGGCGGTACGCGATGCGGTGCGCGAACAGGTGGTGGATCTCTGTCGCCGCCATCCCGTGTACCGCTAAACGGACGCCCGATGCATGGAACTGCGACACCTGCGATGCTTTTTGGCTGTAGCCGAAGAACTGCACTTCGCCCGAGCAGCGGAGAAGTTGCATATTGAGCAGTCGCCGTTGTCGCGTGCCATCAAGGAACTGGAAGAAGAACTTGGCGTGGTGCTGTTTGCCCGCACAACGCGCTGCACGCGCCTAACCCGAGCCGGCAAGCTATTTCTGGAGCATGTGCCGCGAGTATTTGCCGCCTTGCAGCAGGCCCGCGACAGTGTGAAAGCTGCTGCCAATGGTTTTCACGGGCAGTTGCGCATTGCACTGTCCGATGGGATCACGCCGTCGCGCCTCCCTGCACTTCTTGCGCTATGCCGACAAGAAGAACCAGAGATCAAAATCCGCTTCTTCGAGGTGCCGCTGTCGCAGCAGATCAAGGGGCTGCATGACGACCTGTATGACGTCGGGTTCGCACAGTCAGACGAGGTTGGTGATGGCATTGCCGCTATGCCTGCATGGAGGGATGCACTCATGGTTGCGGTGCCGGCCCGGCACCCATTACTGGCCCACAAGCGCATCCCCTTGGACGAGCTGCTGCGCTATCCGCTTGTCCTGTGTGACCCACAAATCTGTGAAGGCCATGCCAAGCATGTCGAGCGAGTGTTGCGCCGTACCGAAATGGAGCCGCTGATCGCGGAACGAGTGGCATCCGCCGACCTGATGATGGCGCTGGTGGCGGCAGGCTTTGCGCTTGGACTGGCAGGTGCGGCGCACATTGCTGCCAGCCGTGAACCTGGCGTAGTGGCCCGGCCTCTGGCGGCGCGCGTACCGCCGCTGACCACTTATTTGCTGTATCCCGAAAGTGAGCCGCTGGAAGTGCTAGAACGATTTATTGGGCGCGTACAGGCGATCGAATCCCTGGAATCTCCCAGGCCTATGCGAGGCCGCTGTTCTGACATATCGGAGGAACCCGCATCATGAGGAAGATACTTCCGCTTTTACTGGCTGCCGCGTTGACTGCTTGCGGCCCGTCCGAGATGCCTCAGAAGGCCGACACCTCGGAAGCGAATATCCCAACGGTGGAAGAACTGGCGGCCAATCCTGAGCGGCTCAAAGAGCTGCGCCAGCAATGCAAGACCGACCGCCCGAAGCTGGGCGACGTGCTGTGCAACCGGGTGGCCGAGGCCACGCGCAAGCGGTTCTATGGCGGCGGCGAAACGCCGTACACACCACCGAAGGAACCGCCTAAGTTCTGATCGTTGGCGGTTCGCCGAATCGCCTTAATTTTTTGCTCGATACGCCGCAATGCGCCCGCGCTTGCGGCGTTTTTCTTTGGCTCGCCGTCGTACTCATTCTGTCCTTTTGCTCGACCTTTCTGCTGAAAACGGTCTTTGACCGGCACTGGCCCGGCACCGATCCTGACGCCTGCGGCACGCCTTTGTGCCGCTCTTTCCATGAGGAATCAGCTCAGGAGAAATCGGAGGCCAGGTCATGCAAGGGACGAACGTGCTGTTCGGTCAGATCGCCGTCGTATTCGGCATCGTGATCGCCGGCGTGTGGGGCGCCACACAATGGACAGCAGCCGCCCTTGGCTATCAAGTACGCCTTGGCTCGCCCTGGTTCGACTTCCTTGGCACGTCGATCTACCACCCCTGGAAACTGTTTGAGTGGTGGTTCTTCTTCGGGGCCTATGCACCGGAAGTATTCGACACCGGCGGCGCCATCGCCGGCGCCAGCGGCATGGTCGCCGTGGGCGTTGCCATCGCCATGTCGGTCTGGCGCTCGCGCCAAGCGCGCCTCGTCACCACCTACGGCTCTGCGCGCTGGGCTAACGGGCAAGACATTCGCAAGGCGGGCCTCACGCAACCAGCCGGCGTGTTCCTCGGCCAGCACGATCACCAATACCTGCGGCATGAAGGCCCGGAACACGTCCTGACCTTCGCGCCTACGCGCTCGGGCAAGGGCGTGGGCCTCGTGGTGCCGACGCTGCTTTCCTGGCCTGCATCCGCCGTCATCCACGACATCAAAGGCGAGAACTGGCAGATCACCGCAGGCTGGCGCTCGCGTTTCTCGCATTGCCTGCTGTTCAACCCGACCGATGCGAAGTCGGCGGCCTACAACCCACTGCTGGAGGTACGGCGCGGCGCGCATGAGGTGCGCGACGTACAGAACATCGCGGACATTCTGGTCGATCCCGAAGGCGCGCTGGAGAAGCGCAACCATTGGGAAAAGACTTCGCACGCGCTGCTGGTCGGTGCCATCCTGCATGTGCTCTACGCAGGCGAAGACAAGACGCTGCGCGGCGTCGCCAACTTCCTCTCCGACCCGGCCAGCCCGTTCGAGCTGACCTTGCACCGGATGATGACCACGCCGCACCTCGGCGATGGCCAGCATCCGGTCGTCGCATCGGCGGCGCGTGAAGTCCTCAACAAGAGCGACAACGAACGCTCGGGCGTGCTTTCCACGGCCATGTCGTTCCTCGGCCTGTACCGCGATCCCACGGTGGCCGAAGTCACCTCGCGCTGCGACTGGCGCATCGCTGACCTGATCGCGGCCGAGCATCCGGTGTCGCTATATCTGGTGGTGCCGCCTTCGGACATTTCGCGGACGAAGCCGCTCATCCGCCTGATCCTCAACCAGATCGGCCGGCGCCTCACCGAATCGCTCGATGGCTCCGACGGCATCGAGCGCCGCCACAAGCTGCTGCTGATGCTCGATGAGTTCCCGGCGCTGGGGCGTCTGGACTTCTTCGAGACGGCCTTGGCCTTCATGGCGGGCTACGGCATCCGCAGCTTCCTCATCGCGCAGTCGCTCAACCAGATCGACAAAGCCTACGGCCAGAACCATTCGATTCTGGACAACTGCCACGTTCGGGTGACGTTCGCGACGAACGATGAACGCACGGCCAAACGCATTTCCGAGACGCTGGGCACCGCGACCGAGCTGCGCGCGCAGCGCAACTACGCGGGCCACCGGCTCGCGCCGTGGCTGGGCCACCTGATGGTGTCGCGCCAGGAAACCGCGCGCCCGCTGCTGACGCCGGGCGAAGTGATGCAGCTTCCGCCTGACGAGGCCGTGGTGATGGTGTCCAGCGTGGCGCCGATCAAGGCGAAGAAGTTGCGCTACTACGCGGACGCCAATTTCAAGCGTCGCGTGCTGCCACCGCCCACGCTGGCGG